>NZ_JCBDHJ010000015.1:0-181076 GCF_059834135.1 Vibrio sp. R10-SG-ISO4 | reverse complement strand
CACCGCGCCATCGTCGTCGGTCGCGGTGTACGTGAACGTCACATCGCGGCTTTCTGTATCGCCCAGAGCGTCGAAGTCGCTGCCTGGGGTGAACGTGTAGCTGCCGTCATTGTTGAAGACCAGCGTACCGTTGCCTGCGCCCACGCCCTCTACCAGTGCGTAGCCATTGGCATCCACCGTGCCGTCCACATCCGTCGCCGCTGGCACGTTGCCAGTCAGTACCGTGTTTTCTTCGGTCGTGTCAGTCGCGTCTTTCGCCACCGGCGCGTCATTCGTGCCCGTCACCGTGATGGTGATGGTCTTCGGCTCGCTCACCGCGCCATCGTCGTCGGTCGCGGTGTACGTGAACGTCACATCGCGGCTTTCTGTATCGCCCAGAGCGTCGAAGTCGCTGCCTGGGGTGAACGTGTAGCTGCCGTCATTGTTGAAGACCAGCGTACCGTTGCCTGCGCCCACGCCCTCTACCAGTGCGTAGCCATTGGCATCCACCGTGCCGTCCACATCCGTCGCCGCTGGCACGTTGCCAGTCAGTACCGTGTTTTCTTCGGTCGTGTCAGTCGCGTCTTTCGCCACCGGCGCGTCATTCGTGCCCGTCACCGTGATGGTGATGGTCTTCGGCTCGCTCACCGCGCCATCGTCGTCGGTCGCGGTGTACGTGAACGTCACATCGCGGCTTTCTGTATCGCCCAGAGCGTCGAAGTCGCTGCCTGGGGTGAACGTGTAGCTGCCGTCATTGTTGAAGACCAGCGTACCGTTGCCTGCGCCCACGCCCTCTACCAGTGCGTAGCCATTGGCATCCACCGTGCCGTCCACATCCGTCGCCGCTGGCACGTTGCCAGTCAGTACCGTGTTTTCTTCGGTCGTGTCAGTCGCGTCTTTCGCCACCGGCGCGTCATTCGTGCCCGTCACCGTGATGGTGATGGTCTTCGGCTCGCTCACCGCGCCATCGTCGTCGGTCGCGGTGTACGTGAACGTCACATCGCGGCTTTCTGTATCGCCCAGAGCGTCGAAGTCGCTGCCTGGGGTGAACGTGTAGCTGCCGTCATTGTTGAAGACCAGCGTACCGTTGCCTGCGCCCACGCCCTCTACCAGTGCGTAGCCATTGGCATCCACCGTGCCGTCCACATCCGTCGCCGCTGGCACGTTGCCAGTCAGTACCGTGTTTTCTTCGGTCGTGTCAGTCGCGTCTTTCGCCACCGGCGCGTCATTCGTGCCCGTCACCGTGATGGTGATGGTCTTCGGCTCGCTCACCGCGCCATCGTCGTCGGTCGCGGTGTACGTGAACGTCACATCGCGGCTTTCTGTATCGCCCAGAGCGTCGAAGTCGCTGCCTGGGGTGAACGTGTAGCTGCCGTCATTGTTGAAGACCAGCGTACCGTTGCCTGCGCCCACGCCCTCTACCAGTGCGTAGCCATTGGCATCCACCGTGCCGTCCACATCCGTCGCCGCTGGCACGTTGCCAGTCAGTACCGTGTTTTCTTCGGTCGTGTCAGTCGCGTCTTTCGCCACCGGCGCGTCATTCGTGCCCGTCACCGTGATGGTGATGGTCTTCGGCTCGCTCACCGCGCCATCGTCGTCGGTCGCGGTGTACGTGAACGTCACATCGCGGCTTTCTGTATCGCCCAGAGCGTCGAAGTCGCTGCCTGGGGTGAACGTGTAGCTGCCGTCATTGTTGAAGACCAGCGTACCGTTGCCTGCGCCCACGCCCTCTACCAGTGCGTAGCCATTGGCATCCACCGTGCCGTCCACATCCGTCGCCGCTGGCACGTTGCCAGTCAGTACCGTGTTTTCTTCGGTCGTGTCAGTCGCGTCTTTCGCCACCGGCGCGTCATTCGTGCCCGTCACCGTGATGGTGATGGTCTTCGGCTCGCTCACCGCGCCATCGTCGTCGGTCGCGGTGTACGTGAACGTCACATCGCGGCTTTCTGTATCGCCCAGAGCGTCGAAGTCGCTGCCTGGGGTGAACGTGTAGCTGCCGTCATTGTTGAAGACCAGCGTACCGTTGCCTGCGCCCACGCCCTCTACCAGTGCGTAGCCATTGGCATCCACCGTGCCGTCCACATCCGTCGCCGCTGGCACGTTGCCAGTCAGTACCGTGTTTTCTTCGGTCGTGTCAGTCGCGTCTTTCGCCACCGGCGCGTCATTCGTGCCCGTCACCGTGATGGTGATGGTCTTCGGCTCGCTCACCGCGCCATCGTCGTCGGTCGCGGTGTACGTGAACGTCACATCGCGGCTTTCTGTATCGCCCAGAGCGTCGAAGTCGCTGCCTGGGGTGAACGTGTAGCTGCCGTCATTGTTGAAGACCAGCGTACCGTTGCCTGCGCCCACGCCCTCTACCAGTGCGTAGCCATTGGCATCCACCGTGCCGTCCACATCCGTCGCCGCTGGCACGTTGCCAGTCAGTACCGTGTTTTCTTCGGTCGTGTCAGTCGCGTCTTTCGCCACCGGCGCGTCATTCGTGCCCGTCACCGTGATGGTGATGGTCTTCGGCTCGCTCACCGCGCCATCGTCGTCGGTCGCGGTGTACGTGAACGTCACATCGCGGCTTTCTGTATCGCCCAGAGCGTCGAAGTCGCTGCCTGGGGTGAACGTGTAGCTGCCGTCATTGTTGAAGACCAGCGTACCGTTGCCTGCGCCCACGCCCTCTACCAGTGCGTAGCCATTGGCATCCACCGTGCCGTCCACATCCGTCGCCGCTGGCACGTTGCCAGTCAGTACCGTGTTTTCTTCGGTCGTGTCAGTCGCGTCTTTCGCCACCGGCGCGTCATTCGTGCCCGTCACCGTGATGGTGATGGTCTTCGGCTCGCTCACCGCGCCATCGTCGTCGGTCGCGGTGTACGTGAACGTCACATCGCGGCTTTCTGTATCGCCCAGAGCGTCGAAGTCGCTGCCTGGGGTGAACGTGTAGCTGCCGTCATTGTTGAAGACCAGCGTACCGTTGCCTGCGCCCACGCCCTCTACCAGTGCGTAGCCATTGGCATCCACCGTGCCGTCCACATCCGTCGCCGCTGGCACGTTGCCAGTCAGTACCGTGTTTTCTTCGGTCGTGTCAGTCGCGTCTTTCGCCACCGGCGCGTCATTCGTGCCCGTCACCGTGATGGTGATGGTCTTCGGCTCGCTCACCGCGCCATCGTCGTCGGTCGCGGTGTACGTGAACGTCACATCGCGGCTTTCTGTATCGCCCAGAGCGTCGAAGTCGCTGCCTGGGGTGAACGTGTAGCTGCCGTCATTGTTGAAGACCAGCGTACCGTTGCCTGCGCCCACGCCCTCTACCAGTGCGTAGCCATTGGCATCCACCGTGCCGTCCACATCCGTCGCCGCTGGCACGTTGCCAGTCAGTACCGTGTTTTCTTCGGTCGTGTCAGTCGCGTCTTTCGCCACCGGCGCGTCATTCGTGCCCGTCACCGTGATGGTGATGGTCTTCGGCTCGCTCACCGCGCCATCGTCGTCGGTCGCGGTGTACGTGAACGTCACATCGCGGCTTTCTGTATCGCCCAGAGCGTCGAAGTCGCTGCCTGGGGTGAACGTGTAGCTGCCGTCATTGTTGAAGACCAGCGTACCGTTGCCTGCGCCCACGCCCTCTACCAGTGCGTAGCCATTGGCATCCACCGTGCCGTCCACATCCGTCGCCGCTGGCACGTTGCCAGTCAGTACCGTGTTTTCTTCGGTCGTGTCAGTCGCGTCTTTCGCCACCGGCGCGTCATTCGTGCCCGTCACCGTGATGGTGATGGTCTTCGGCTCGCTCACCGCGCCATCGTCGTCGGTCGCGGTGTACGTGAACGTCACATCGCGGCTTTCTGTATCGCCCAGAGCGTCGAAGTCGCTGCCTGGGGTGAACGTGTAGCTGCCGTCATTGTTGAAGACCAGCGTACCGTTGCCTGCGCCCACGCCCTCTACCAGTGCGTAGCCATTGGCATCCACCGTGCCGTCCACATCCGTCGCCGCTGGCACGTTGCCAGTCAGTACCGTGTTTTCTTCGGTCGTGTCAGTCGCGTCTTTCGCCACCGGCGCGTCATTCGTGCCCGTCACCGTGATGGTGATGGTCTTCGGCTCGCTCACCGCGCCATCGTCGTCGGTCGCGGTGTACGTGAACGTCACATCGCGGCTTTCTGTATCGCCCAGAGCGTCGAAGTCGCTGCCTGGGGTGAACGTGTAGCTGCCGTCATTGTTGAAGACCAGCGTACCGTTGCCTGCGCCCACGCCCTCTACCAGTGCGTAGCCATTGGCATCCACCGTGCCGTCCACATCCGTCGCCGCTGGCACGTTGCCAGTCAGTACCGTGTTTTCTTCGGTCGTGTCAGTCGCGTCTTTCGCCACCGGCGCGTCATTCGTGCCCGTCACCGTGATGGTGATGGTCTTCGGCTCGCTCACCGCGCCATCGTCGTCGGTCGCGGTGTACGTGAACGTCACATCGCGGCTTTCTGTATCGCCCAGAGCGTCGAAGTCGCTGCCTGGGGTGAACGTGTAGCTGCCGTCATTGTTGAAGACCAGCGTACCGTTGCCTGCGCCCACGCCCTCTACCAGTGCGTAGCCATTGGCATCCACCGTGCCGTCCACATCCGTCGCCGCTGGCACGTTGCCAGTCAGTACCGTGTTTTCTTCGGTCGTGTCAGTCGCGTCTTTCGCCACCGGCGCGTCATTCGTGCCCGTCACCGTGATGGTGATGGTCTTCGGCTCGCTCACCGCGCCATCGTCGTCGGTCGCGGTGTACGTGAACGTCACATCGCGGCTTTCTGTATCGCCCAGAGCGTCGAAGTCGCTGCCTGGGGTGAACGTGTAGCTGCCGTCATTGTTGAAGACCAGCGTACCGTTGCCTGCGCCCACGCCCTCTACCAGTGCGTAGCCATTGGCATCCACCGTGCCGTCCACATCCGTCGCCGCTGGCACGTTGCCAGTCAGTACCGTGTTTTCTTCGGTCGTGTCAGTCGCGTCTTTCGCCACCGGCGCGTCATTCGTGCCCGTCACCGTGATGGTGATGGTCTTCGGCTCGCTCACCGCGCCATCGTCGTCGGTCGCGGTGTACGTGAACGTCACATCGCGGCTTTCTGTATCGCCCAGAGCGTCGAAGTCGCTGCCTGGGGTGAACGTGTAGCTGCCGTCATTGTTGAAGACCAGCGTACCGTTGCCTGCGCCCACGCCCTCTACCAGTGCGTAGCCATTGGCATCCACCGTGCCGTCCACATCCGTCGCCGCTGGCACGTTGCCAGTCAGTACCGTGTTTTCTTCGGTCGTGTCAGTCGCGTCTTTCGCCACCGGCGCGTCATTCGTGCCCGTCACCGTGATGGTGATGGTCTTCGGCTCGCTCACCGCGCCATCGTCGTCGGTCGCGGTGTACGTGAACGTCACATCGCGGCTTTCTGTATCGCCCAGAGCGTCGAAGTCGCTGCCTGGGGTGAACGTGTAGCTGCCGTCATTGTTGAAGACCAGCGTACCGTTGCCTGCGCCCACGCCCTCTACCAGTGCGTAGCCATTGGCATCCACCGTGCCGTCCACATCCGTCGCCGCTGGCACGTTGCCAGTCAGTACCGTGTTTTCTTCGGTCGTGTCAGTCGCGTCTTTCGCCACCGGCGCGTCATTCGTGCCCGTCACCGTGATGGTGATGGTCTTCGGCTCGCTCACCGCGCCATCGTCGTCGGTCGCGGTGTACGTGAACGTCACATCGCGGCTTTCTGTATCGCCCAGAGCGTCGAAGTCGCTGCCTGGGGTGAACGTGTAGCTGCCGTCATTGTTGAAGACCAGCGTACCGTTGCCTGCGCCCACGCCCTCTACCAGTGCGTAGCCATTGGCATCCACCGTGCCGTCCACATCCGTCGCCGCTGGCACGTTGCCAGTCAGTACCGTGTTTTCTTCGGTCGTGTCAGTCGCGTCTTTCGCCACCGGCGCGTCATTCGTGCCCGTCACCGTGATGGTGATGTCTTTGCTCGCTCACCGCGCCATCGTCGTCGGTCGCGGTGTACGTGAACGTCACATCGCGGCTTTCTGTATCGCCCAGAGCGTCGAAGTCGCTGCCTGGGGTGAACGTGTAGCTGCCGTCATTGTTGAAGACCAGCGTACCGTTGCCTGCGCCCACGCCCTCTACCAGTGCGTAGCCATTGGCATCCACCGTGCCGTCCACATCCGTCGCCGCTGGCACGTTGCCAGTCAGTACCGTGTTTTCTTCGGTCGTGTCAGTCGCGTCTTTCGCCACCGGCGCGTCATTCGTGCCCGTCACCGTGATGGTGATGGTCTTCGGCTCGCTCACCGCGCCATCGTCGTCGGTCGCGGTGTACGTGAACGTCACATCGCGGCTTTCTGTATCGCCCAGAGCGTCGAAGTCGCTGCCTGGGGTGAACGTGTAGCTGCCGTCATTGTTGAAGACCAGCGTACCGTTGCCTGCGCCCACGCCCTCTACCAGTGCGTAGCCATTGGCATCCACCGTGCCGTCCACATCCGTCGCCGCTGGCACGTTGCCAGTCAGTACCGTGTTTTCTTCGGTCGTGTCAGTCGCGTCTTTCGCCACCGGCGCGTCATTCGTGCCCGTCACCGTGATGGTGATGGTCTTCGGCTCGCTCACCGCGCCATCGTCGTCGGTCGCGGTGTACGTGAACGTCACATCGCGGCTTTCTGTATCGCCCAGAGCGTCGAAGTCGCTGCCTGGGGTGAACGTGTAGCTGCCGTCATTGTTGAAGACCAGCGTACCGTTGCCTGCGCCCACGCCCTCTACCAGTGCGTAGCCATTGGCATCCACCGTGCCGTCCACATCCGTCGCCGCTGGCACGTTGCCAGTCAGTACCGTGTTTTCTTCGGTCGTGTCAGTCGCGTCTTTCGCCACCGGCGCGTCATTCGTGCCCGTCACCGTGATGGTGATGGTCTTCGGCTCGCTCACCGCGCCATCGTCGGTCGCGGTGTACGTGAACGTCACATCGCGGCTTTCTGTATCGCCCAGAGCGTCGAAGTCGCTGCCTGGGGTGAACGTGTAGCTGCCGTCATTGTTGAAGACCAGCGTACCGTTGCCTGCGCCCACGCCCTCTACCAGTGCGTAGCCATTGGCATCCACCGTGCCGTCCACATCCGTCGCCGCTGGCACGTTGCCAGTCAGTACCGTGTTTTCTTCGGTCGTGTCAGTCGCGTCTTTCGCCACCGGCGCGTCATTCGTGCCCGTCACCGTGATGGTGATGGTCTTCGGCTCGCTCACCGCGCCATCGTCGTCGGTCGCGGTGTACGTGAACGTCACATCGCGGCTTTCTGTATCGCCCAGAGCGTCGAAGTCGCTGCCTGGGGTGAACGTGTAGCTGCCGTCATTGTTGAAGACCAGCGTACCGTTGCCTGCGCCCACGCCCTCTACCAGTGCGTAGCCATTGGCATCCACCGTGCCGTCCACATCCGTCGCCGCTGGCACGTTGCCAGTCAGTACCGTGTTTTCTTCGGTCGTGTCAGTCGCGTCTTTCGCCACCGGCGCGTCATTCGTGCCCGTCACCGTGATGGTGATGGTCTTCGGCTCGCTCACCGCGCCATCGTCGTCGGTCGCGGTGTACGTGAACGTCACATCGCGGCTTTCTGTATCGCCCAGAGCGTCGAAGTCGCTGCCTGGGGTGAACGTGTAGCTGCCGTCATTGTTGAAGACCAGCGTACCGTTGCCTGCGCCCACGCCCTCTACCAGTGCGTAGCCATTGGCATCCACCGTGCCGTCCACATCCGTCGCCGCTGGCACGTTGCCAGTCAGTACCGTGTTTTCTTCGGTCGTGTCAGTCGCGTCTTTCGCCACCGGCGCGTCATTCGTGCCCGTCACCGTGATGGTGATGGTCTTCGGCTCGCTCACCGCGCCATCGTCGTCGGTCGCGGTGTACGTGAACGTCACATCGCGGCTTTCTGTATCGCCCAGAGCGTCGAAGTCGCTGCCTGGGGTGAACGTGTAGCTGCCGTCATTGTTGAAGACCAGCGTACCGTTGCCTGCGCCCACGCCCTCTACCAGTGCGTAGCCATTGGCATCCACCGTGCCGTCCACATCCGTCGCCGCTGGCACGTTGCCAGTCAGTACCGTGTTTTCTTCGGTCGTGTCAGTCGCGTCTTTCGCCACCGGCGCGTCATTCGTGCCCGTCACCGTGATGGTGATGGTCTTCGGCTCGCTCACCGCGCCATCGTCGTCGGTCGCGGTGTACGTGAACGTCACATCGCGGCTTTCTGTATCGCCCAGAGCGTCGAAGTCGCTGCCTGGGGTGAACGTGTAGCTGCCGTCATTGTTGAAGACCAGCGTACCGTTGCCTGCGCCCACGCCCTCTACCAGTGCGTAGCCATTGGCATCCACCGTGCCGTCCACATCCGTCGCCGCTGGCACGTTGCCAGTCAGTACCGTGTTTTCTTCGGTCGTGTCAGTCGCGTCTTTCGCCACCGGCGCGTCATTCGTGCCCGTCACCGTGATGGTGATGGTCTTCGGCTCGCTCACCGCGCCATCGTCGTCGGTCGCGGTGTACGTGAACGTCACATCGCGGCTTTCTGTATCGCCCAGAGCGTCGAAGTCGCTGCCTGGGGTGAACGTGTAGCTGCCGTCATTGTTGAAGACCAGCGTACCGTTGCCTGCGCCCACGCCCTCTACCAGTGCGTAGCCATTGGCATCCACCGTGCCGTCCACATCCGTCGCCGCTGGCACGTTGCCAGTCAGTACCGTGTTTTCTTCGGTCGTGTCAGTCGCGTCTTTCGCCACCGGCGCGTCATTCGTGCCCGTCACCGTGATGGTGATGGTCTTCGGCTCGCTCACCGCGCCATCGTCGTCGGTCGCGGTGTACGTGAACGTCACATCGCGGCTTTCTGTATCGCCCAGAGCGTCGAAGTCGCTGCCTGGGGTGAACGTGTAGCTGCCGTCATTGTTGAAGACCAGCGTACCGTTGCCTGCGCCCACGCCCTCTACCAGTGCGTAGCCATTGGCATCCACCGTGCCGTCCACATCCGTCGCCGCTGGCACGTTGCCAGTCAGTACCGTGTTTTCTTCGGTCGTGTCAGTCGCGTCTTTCGCCACCGGCGCGTCATTCGTGCCCGTCACCGTGATGGTGATGGTCTTCGGCTCGCTCACCGCGCCATCGTCGTCGGTCGCGGTGTACGTGAACGTCACATCGCGGCTTTCTGTATCGCCCAGAGCGTCGAAGTCGCTGCCTGGGGTGAACGTGTAGCTGCCGTCATTGTTGAAGACCAGCGTACCGTTGCCTGCGCCCACGCCCTCTACCAGTGCGTAGCCATTGGCATCCACCGTGCCGTCCACATCCGTCGCCGCTGGCACGTTGCCAGTCAGTACCGTGTTTTCTTCGGTCGTGTCAGTCGCGTCTTTCGCCACCGGCGCGTCATTCGTGCCCGTCACCGTGATGGTGATGGTCTTCGGCTCGCTCACCGCGCCATCGTCGTCGGTCGCGGTGTACGTGAACGTCACATCGCGGCTTTCTGTATCGCCCAGAGCGTCGAAGTCGCTGCCTGGGGTGAACGTGTAGCTGCCGTCATTGTTGAAGACCAGCGTACCGTTGCCTGCGCCCACGCCCTCTACCAGTGCGTAGCCATTGGCATCCACCGTGCCGTCCACATCCGTCGCCGCTGGCACGTTGCCAGTCAGTACCGTGTTTTCTTCGGTCGTGTCAGTCGCGTCTTTCGCCACCGGCGCGTCATTCGTGCCCGTCACCGTGATGGTGATGGTCTTCGGCTCGCTCACCGCGCCATCGTCGTCGGTCGCGGTGTACGTGAACGTCACATCGCGGCTTTCTGTATCGCCCAGAGCGTCGAAGTCGCTGCCTGGGGTGAACGTGTAGCTGCCGTCATTGTTGAAGACCAGCGTACCGTTGCCTGCGCCCACGCCCTCTACCAGTGCGTAGCCATTGGCATCCACCGTGCCGTCCACATCCGTCGCCGCTGGCACGTTGCCAGTCAGTACCGTGTTTTCTTCGGTCGTGTCAGTCGCGTCTTTCGCCACCGGCGCGTCATTCGTGCCCGTCACCGTGATGGTGATGGTCTTCGGCTCGCTCACCGCGCCATCGTCGTCGGTCGCGGTGTACGTGAACGTCACATCGCGGCTTTCTGTATCGCCCAGAGCGTCGAAGTCGCTGCCTGGGGTGAACGTGTAGCTGCCGTCATTGTTGAAGACCAGCGTACCGTTGCCTGCGCCCACGCCCTCTACCAGTGCGTAGCCATTGGCATCCACCGTGCCGTCCACATCCGTCGCCGCTGGCACGTTGCCAGTCAGTACCGTGTTTTCTTCGGTCGTGTCAGTCGCGTCTTTCGCCACCGGCGCGTCATTCGTGCCCGTCACCGTGATGGTGATGGTCTTCGGCTCGCTCACCGCGCCATCGTCGTCGGTCGCGGTGTACGTGAACGTCACATCGCGGCTTTCTGTATCGCCCAGAGCGTCGAAGTCGCTGCCTGGGGTGAACGTGTAGCTGCCGTCATTGTTGAAGACCAGCGTACCGTTGCCTGCGCCCACGCCCTCTACCAGTGCGTAGCCATTGGCATCCACCGTGCCGTCCACATCCGTCGCCGCTGGCACGTTGCCAGTCAGTACCGTGTTTTCTTCGGTCGTGTCAGTCGCGTCTTTCGCCACCGGCGCGTCATTCGTGCCCGTCACCGTGATGGTGATGGTCTTCGGCTCGCTCACCGCGCCATCGTCGTCGGTCGCGGTGTACGTGAACGTCACATCGCGGCTTTCTGTATCGCCCAGAGCGTCGAAGTCGCTGCCTGGGGTGAACGTGTAGCTGCCGTCATTGTTGAAGACCAGCGTACCGTTGCCTGCGCCCACGCCCTCTACCAGTGCGTAGCCATTGGCATCCACCGTGCCGTCCACATCCGTCGCCGCTGGCACGTTGCCAGTCAGTACCGTGTTTTCTTCGGTCGTGTCAGTCGCGTCTTTCGCCACCGGCGCGTCATTCGTGCCCGTCACCGTGATGGTGATGGTCTTCGGCTCGCTCACCGCGCCATCGTCGTCGGTCGCGGTGTACGTGAACGTCACATCGCGGCTTTCTGTATCGCCCAGAGCGTCGAAGTCGCTGCCTGGGGTGAACGTGTAGCTGCCGTCATTGTTGAAGACCAGCGTACCGTTGCCTGCGCCCACGCCCTCTACCAGTGCGTAGCCATTGGCATCCACCGTGCCGTCCACATCCGTCGCCGCTGGCACGTTGCCAGTCAGTACCGTGTTTTCTTCGGTCGTGTCAGTCGCGTCTTTCGCCACCGGCGCGTCATTCGTGCCCGTCACCGTGATGGTGATGGTCTTCGGCTCGCTCACCGCGCCATCGTCGTCGGTCGCGGTGTACGTGAACGTCACATCGCGGCTTTCTGTATCGCCCAGAGCGTCGAAGTCGCTGCCTGGGGTGAACGTGTAGCTGCCGTCATTGTTGAAGACCAGCGTACCGTTGCCTGCGCCCACGCCCTCTACCAGTGCGTAGCCATTGGCATCCACCGTGCCGTCCACATCCGTCGCCGCTGGCACGTTGCCAGTCAGTACCGTGTTTTCTTCGGTCGTGTCAGTCGCGTCTTTCGCCACCGGCGCGTCATTCGTGCCCGTCACCGTGATGGTGATGGTCTTCGGCTCGCTCACCGCGCCATCGTCGTCGGTCGCGGTGTACGTGAACGTCACATCGCGGCTTTCTGTATCGCCCAGAGCGTCGAAGTCGCTGCCTGGGGTGAACGTGTAGCTGCCGTCATTGTTGAAGACCAGCGTACCGTTGCCTGCGCCCACGCCCTCTACCAGTGCGTAGCCATTGGCATCCACCGTGCCGTCCACATCCGTCGCCGCTGGCACGTTGCCAGTCAGTACCGTGTTTTCTTCGGTCGTGTCAGTCGCGTCTTTCGCCACCGGCGCGTCATTCGTGCCCGTCACCGTGATGGTGATGGTCTTCGGCTCGCTCACCGCGCCATCGTCGTCGGTCGCGGTGTACGTGAACGTCACATCGCGGCTTTCTGTATCGCCCAGAGCGTCGAAGTCGCTGCCTGGGGTGAACGTGTAGCTGCCGTCATTGTTGAAGACCAGCGTACCGTTGCCTGCGCCCACGCCCTCTACCAGTGCGTAGCCATTGGCATCCACCGTGCCGTCCACATCCGTCGCCGCTGGCACGTTGCCAGTCAGTACCGTGTTTTCTTCGGTCGTGTCAGTCGCGTCTTTCGCCACCGGCGCGTCATTCACCGGAGTCACATCAATATTTACAACGAGCGTGTCTGTGCCGCCATTGCCATCATCAACAATAACAGTGAAGCTATCTGGGCCGTTGTAGTTTTCATTAGGCGTGTATGTCCACGTGCCGTCTGGGTTGACGACAGCAGTACCATTAGTAGGTGCAGTAGATTGAGAATAAGTTAGGGTATCTTGAGTATTCTGATCGGTAGCGGTTAGCGTGCCACTGATCGGTGTATCTTCGTCAGTAACAACCGTCGTACTTTCACCCAACGGGTCGTTGGTGATGTCAACAAAAATAGGGGAGAATTGAGGGTTTAATAAAGCGAGACTCTGAGTAGTCGATAATCCAATTGACTCCAAACCTGAAGTATCAAAGTTCGTACTCGCTAAGGCTTCTACCCCATCACGCTCAATCGTTCCCGTTGGGGTTAGCGATGAGCCGGAGGTTCCACCGGCGGCGGTGGCGAATTCATCGCCTAATTGGGTTGGGTCTACGCCTTCTTCTAATGCAGCGAAAATGGCATCGATTTCACCTGTGATGTCCGTGAGGTCACCACTGTCTTGAACCAGGTTTACGCTGACTTCAGGATTTGATGCGGATTCAACGAGGCTGGCATCGCCGGAAATGACAACTTCGCCGGGAAGGAGTTGTTCTCCTTCATTGACGATTCTTACATTGCCATTTTTATCAATAACAATGATTTGACCACCGGCTAGGTTACCGATCAATGCATGCGTGACAAAACTCATAACGCGCCTCTAATCCTTTCTAATGATCTCTGCTTTAATGTGATGATGGTAAGCAAAGACTTATTAATCACAGCTATAAATTAACACTACGCGTTAATTCAACAAACCGATTTCTAACCCTGTCACTTTGCAACATTTTAGATACAAGCGGCAGGTCACAACTTTTATAAACATGAACCAAGATCCCATTTTTATCGCACTTAAACTGAAACGTCGTATCGATAAATTAACAAAATTGACTAGGTCCAGGCTCCGAATTCTGTTGCAACTTTAAAGGTTATATAAATGTTAGCCTACGTTAGTCACAATCACCGTAAAGTGCTAGCTCATTGACACCATAAATGGTTTAATCTCATTTATGAGACGTGGGTGTTCGCTATCATGCCCGCTCGTTGTATCTCATGGAGAATGAAAGTTGAATTGGAACACGTTGAAAGTGGTGGGCTGCTTGGTAGCTCTTAGCTGTCCAGCTCATAGTCAAACACTCGAACAAGCGGTCGCTTATACCTTAACGACCAATCCTGACATCAAAGCATCGTTTAACGAATTCATGAGCAAAGTCTATGACGCCGAAGCCGCGTCCGGGGCCTATTTGCCGTCAATCGATCTCGATGCAGGCATTGGCTACGAAGCCGTTGATCTCGCAACCGGGGTTGAAAATGACCTCAACCGCAAAGAAGCGACTCTGTCTCTTACCCAGTTATTGTGGGATGGTTCATCAACCCTGAACGATATGGACCGCACGGCGGCAGACGCAGAGTCGGTGCGTTTTCAATTGTTGGCAGAAGCGCAAGACATGGCGCTTGAAGTAGCGGACATCTATTTAGACGCGGTCAAGGCATTCGAAGTTCTGCAACTTTCCGAGAGCAACCTCGCCATTCATAAAGAGATCTACCGTGATATTAAAAGACGCGTCGAGTCCGGTATTGGTTCGACAGCCGATTTGACCCAAGTTGAAGCTCGTATAGCGAAAGCTCACGGAAACTTGCTGGCCGCTCAGAACAATTTGTTCGATACCCACACTCAATTTCAGCGCGTGGTGGGTCAATCACCTCAAGGTTTGACTTTTCCTCGTGCCGATCAGACGGCTATTCCTTATACGTTAGACGAAGCGCTCAACAAAGCTTACGAGACTCATCCCGTCATCAAAGTCGCGCAAGCGGATGTCGATTCAGCACGCTTTCAATATGAGCAGACCAAAGGCGTCAACTTCCCTACGCTGTCCATTGAAGCCAATCAGACGTGGCGCGACGACGCTGGCGGCTACGAAGGTTCTGCGGAGGAGTTCTCCGCCATGCTGCGTATGCGCTATAACCTATACAATGGCGGATCGGATGCAGATCGCACTGAAAGCGCAGCGTATCAGCTAAATAAAGCCAAAGATTTCCGTGACCGCACATTCCGCTCAGTTGAGGAGAGTTTACGTCTCTCATGGAGCGCGCTGGACCTTACCTTACAGCAAAAAGAGTTTCTGGCTGATCATGTTGACTCCGCCTCACAGACGGTCATTGCTTACAACAAACAATACCGACTGGGCAAACGTACACTCCTCGACTTGCTCAACACGGAGAACGAGCTGTTTGAAGCCCGCAAAGACTATCTCGATGCGAAATACGATGAGCAGTACGCCAAATATCGAGTGATGAACGCCACTGGCAACCTACTATCCGCCCTTAGAGTCAACACCCCAGAGCCATGGAACCAAGCTGTAGAATACTAATATGAAAGTCTCAATTTTTGCCCTTATCCTATCGTGTGCCACACTTTCAACGTCGGTATTATCTGACGATGAGTTTGACTATATTCAACCCCCAAAACCCATCCAAATCGCCGATCTCGAAGACGACGACAATGACGGCGTGGTCAATGCGCGCGATCTCTGCCCGGGTACGCCTGAAAAAGCGGACATCGATAATGATGGCTGTGGCACCTTCGTCAAAACCTCGCAGGCGTTAAGTTTGCATATTTTGTTCGATAACAACTCTACTGAAATCGCGACACCGTTTTACCCACAAATAGAATCGATGGCTGCGTTTCTTGACCAATACCCTGAAACCTCGATTGAGTTGCAGGGATTTGCCAGTAAAACTGGCAACTCTGAACACAATCTCGCGCTGTCGAAGCAACGTGCAGAAGAGGTACGCCAGGCGCTGGTTGGCTATGGGGTAACACCGAGCCGAATTCGCGTTGTGGGTTTTGGTGACAACGTCTCTGACACGGGTGAAGACGAAGTCTCACATGCCATGAACAGAAAAGTCGTTGCCAGTGTGGTTGGGCATAAAGGTCACGTCAAAGAAGAGTGGACGATCTTTACCACGATTCCGAAATAACGCCTTGTGCGTCAGTTTTGCTGCAACTTGATGGCAGAAACGTCGCACAGGAGTTTCGCTTCTTGGTCCAGAGTGCTACCCTACAGCCGAACTACTTTAAGAGAGCTTTACAATGAGCAAATTAACATCAGATATCCAAGCTAACTTGGAACTATTCGTCGCAGAAACGCAACAGAGCAAACTGGTTTGGGGCATGCGTAACGAAGAAGGTTGGCTATCTTGCGACTCTTCAGAATTTGAGAACAGCGAAGTGATGCCGTTTTGGTCCTCAAAAGAGGATGCTCAAGCGCATAACGTTGAAGAGTGGGCAGACTTTGAAGTCCTAGAGATCCCTCTGGATATCTTTGTTGAAGATTGGCTATTGACGCTCGCAGAAGACGGCGTGCTCATCGGCACCAACTGGAACGCACAATTGGAAGGCAAGGAAGTTGAGCCTTCTGATCTCGCTAAGCTTTACCTCGCGTAAGCGCTTTGCCATCAGGTGTTCCTGTAAAAACATTAACGCCCTGCACTTGCAGGGCGTTTTGTATTTCACAAAAATTGGTTAGCGCTGCTTCTCTGCAAGCTCTGCCATAACCACCTCTTTGTTGTCGAGATAGGCGTCAAGGCCCGCTCTACGCAAATCACACGAAGGACAGGCACCGCAGCCGTCCCCGATGATACCGTTGTAACACGTCAGAGTTTTCTCTTTGATAAGAGAGAGTGCTTGATATTGATCTGCCAGTGCCCACGTTTGCGCTTTATTGAGCCACATCAGTGGGGTCAGAATCTCTAGTTGTCGGTCCATCCCTTTCACCAAGGCGCTGTTCATTGCTTTAACAAACTCATCTCGGCAATCTGGATAACCTGAAAAGTCAGTTTCACAGACTCCGGTGATGACCGCCTCGGCGCCAATCTGATAGGCGTAGATGCCCGCAAGGGTGAGAAACAAGATGTTGCGTCCAGGCACAAAAGAGTTCGGCAAACCGTTCTCTTGCAGTTCATGAGACACCGGGATGTCATCGCGCGTTAGCGAGCTAATCGCTAACTCATTGAGAAGACCCACATCCATGACTTTGTGCGCTGCGACACCAAGCTCTTTCGCTAGGCTTTGTGCCACCTCAATTTCAAGTTTGTGGCGCTGGCCATAATCAAAGGTTATCGCGTGCACTTCATCGTACTCTTGCAGTGCTTGAACCAAACAGGTAGTGGAGTCTTGTCCTCCGCTAAATACGACGACCGCTTTCTTCATCTTCAATTCCTTTAAGCAATACTCAAATACTTGTGCGTCTGAATAGATAACCGCCAGTTGCGCGAGATACAAGTATCAATACAGAGTTGTGTCGCACGCGGCTTTTGACTGATCGGTTGCAATGCAATGGTGGTGCGACTGGGCACCTTCGCACGGCTTAGCAAAGCATCCAGCTGATCGATGTCTTTTTGTGTGCCAACCGGGTGTTTGATTTCATTGGCGCGAAGCAGCGCGCTATCCAGCACCGGAAGCTTACCTTTCATGGCGATTTTTGGTGACACTGTCACCCATGTTAATTCTGTTGCAAGCACCTCATAAGTGCCGCTGGTCTCAATTTGGCACTGACAACCGATCGCTTCAAACGCTTGGGTCAAAGGCGTTAAGTCATAAAGACAAGGTTCGCCTCCCGTGATCACGACATGTTTGGCTTGATAACCTTGAGCGACATATTGTTCAACGATCGCACTCGCGTCTGCGCGGCACCAAGTGGGTGAATCGCCTTGCTTGACCATGATCTGTTTAAACGAGGTTTCGTCTTGTGGCGTCGCAGCCCAGGTCTGTTTGGTATCACACCAAGCGCATCCGACAGGACACTCTTGCAAGCGCACAAACACCGAAGGAACCCCTGTAAAGACCCCTTCACCCTGGATGGTTTCAAACAATTCATTCACTTTATACAAGGTTAATCAGCCCAATTTGTCATCTAATCATTTTGCAAGGGCGAGACCATAAAGGAGCTCGGCGTTTAGGTCAACTAAATCATAAATTGATCATTAAGCGATGAAGGATTATTCTGCGAGACTTTGTTTTTGCAAATTTAAGATGCCCGTTATGTACAAATTGATCGCACTGGATATGGATGGCACCCTGCTCACCAGTGATAAAACTATAAGCCCTCGCACCAAACAAGCCATTGCCAAGGCTCGTGAACAAGGCGTTAAGGTCGTGCTTGCCTCTGGCCGCCCAATCGATGGAATGCGTGGTGCGATTGAAGAACTTGGCCTCTATGCTGACGGCGAGTTTGTTGTCTACTTTAACGGCTCTATGGTGAAAGAGCTCGGCAGTGATACGGTCATTCACCAAGCGATCATTGATGGGGCGAGTGCAAAACGTGTTGCTGCGCTAGCAAAGCAGCTTGACCTATATTGTCACGCATTCAGCAGTGAGCTGGGCCTTATCACGCCAGAGATGAATGAGTTCACGGGTATCGAATCCACCATCAACAAAATTCCTGTCACCTTGATGGATTTTGACGAGTTGCATGACGACCATGAAATCATCAAAGCGATGATCGTGGGTGCGCCAGAGAAGCTCACCCAAGCTATCGGTGATATTCCCGCTGATTTTCACGGCGATTTCACCATAGTGCAAAGTGCCCCCTTCTTCCTGGAGTTTTTGAGCCAGCAGAGTAACAAAGGCGTCGGCGTCGGCGCGATTGCCCAGCACCTCGGTATTGAGGCTGATGCCGTGATCTGTATGGGCGATGCGGAGAATGATCACCACATGCTCGAATACGCTGGGTTAGGCGTAGCGATGGAAAACGCGATGGAAGGCACCAAAGCCATCGCCAATCACATCACCGCGAGTAATAACGACGATGGCGTTGCCTTAGTGATTGAGCAGTTTGTGCTCAACGCCGATAACTAAGCGGTAAGCGCAACCCAATCAATGAGGCCGTGTGACGGCCTCATTACTTTTTATCGCATGACCAAAACGGTTATTTCAGTGTCTTCTTCAACCAATGGATATGAGGCTCAAACCCCAATCGGTCATAGAGAGCTAAGGCACTTTGGTTGAACTGCCACACTTCAACAAACATCTCTTCGACACCATATTGCTCAAATCGATGCGCCATCTCATCACACAACTGTTGAGCCACACCTTGTTGGCGATAGGTGGGCAACACGTACAACTCATCCAGTGATCCCATTTGCAACGGTTGGCTAACGGTAGAAATCAGTTCACAAAAGTGACCAGACACAAAGCCGACAATCTGTTGGCTTGATACATCCAACGCTACCAAAACCAAGCATTCAGGGTTATCGAGATAACGCGCAATACTCTTCTCTTGCTCTATCTCTTCGGCAGATTTGAAATAGTCCGGCGACTGTTGATGATGCTCATCATGGAGCTGAAACATCAATTCGTTGAGGGTATCGAGGTCTTGCGCGATGGCGCTGCGAATCTTCATGCTGAGGCGGTTTTACGGTAAAGCATTAGTTTGGGTCGCAAACTGCGCGATTGCAAGCGTTGCAAAGGATTATTGACGATAACCTGCGCGCCGCCCCAATAACGAGCGGATGGCGCGCAGAATGACGGGTTAAGAGTTCAGCGCTTTCATGATTTCATCTAGGCTGGTTGGGTCATCAATGGTCGATGGGACTGTATACTTTTCACCATCGGCGATTTGACGAATGGTGCGGCGCAAGATTTTACCAGAGCGCGTCTTGGGTAGGCGCTCCACGACCAGCGCGTGTTTAAAGCACGCCACCGCGCCAATCTCATCACGCACTTTGCCAATCAGTTCACCTTCGAGCTCCAGTGAATCAATCTTCACACCATCTTTTAGCACTACAAAACCGAGGGGCAGTTGCCCTTTCAAATCATCATGAATTCCGACCACCGCGCACTCTGCAATCGCGGGATGCGCACCGACAATCTCCTCCATCTCGCCCGTGGAAAGGCGATGACCCGCCACGTTAATCACATCATCAATCCGCCCCATGATGAACAAGTAGCCCTCCTCATCAAGATAACCGCCGTCCCCTGAAACGTAGTAGCCAGGAAATTGACTCAAATAGCCGGACTCAAATCGGTCATGATTGCGCCACACCGTCGGTAGACAGCTTGGCGGCAGAGGCCGTTTAAGGGCCACAAAGCCTTGCTGACCAGGCGCTGCGATCTCCCCTAACTCATCCAAGATGTCGACTTGATAGCCCGGGATAGGCTTGGTTGCCGAACCGGCTTTGACGGGCATCGCTTCAATCCCAATCGGATTACCTGCAATCGCCCAGCCCGTTTCGGTTTGCCACCAGTGATCGATCACAGGCTTACCCGTTTGCTGTTCAACCCACTCTAGTGTGGGCGGGTCAAGCCGCTCGCCGGCCATAAAAATCGTCTGCAGTTTGGACAAATCGTACTGGCGTAGAAACTCCCCTTGCGGATCCTCTTTCTTGATGGCTCGAAACGCCGTCGGCGCAGAAAACAGCACATCCACTTGATACTCTTGACACACGCGCCAGAAAGCACCGGGATCGGGCGTCCTCACCGGCTTGCCCTCAAACAAAATGGTGGTGCAACCATGAAGCAGCGGCGCATAGACAATATAAGAGTGACCGACCACCCAGCCAACATCCGATGCCGCCCAGTACACGCCTTCTTGCGGCACGTTGTAGATGGCGCTCATTGAATACTTCATCGCTACCGCGTGGCCGCCATTATCGCGCACCACCCCTTTGGGTTTGCCTGTCGTACCAGATGTGTACAAGATATAAAGCGGATCGGTTGCCAATACAGGCACACAGGCATGAGGCAGCGCCGCCTCAAACGCCTGGTGCCAATCGACATCTCGCTCGTGTGTGAGTGCTGCTTGGCACTGTTCACGCTGCAACACAAACACCGCTTCCGGTTTCCAGCGGCTATCCATGATCGCCTTATCGACCATCGGTTTGTACTCAATCACTTTATTGATTTCGATGCCGCAGGAAGCCGTCATGACCACCTTCGGCTCGGCATCTTCGATGCGCACCGCGAGCTCGTTAGGAGCAAATCCGCCAAACACCACCGAATGAATCGCACCCAGCCGAGCACACGCCAGCATCGCCATGGCGGCCTCTGGGATCATCGGCATGTAGATGACAACGCGATCGCCTTTGGTGACGCCTTTCGCGCTGAGCATTCCTGCAATTTTAGCCACTTGATCACGCAGACCTTGATAGGTATAGCGCTTTTTGGTTCCTATGACGGGGGAGTCATAAATCAGCGCCGTCTTAGCGCCGCGTCCCTGCTCACAATGGTAATCGAGCGCGAGCCAGCAGGTGTTCATCACACCGTCAGGAAACCAGCGTTCAATCCCGTTGTCATCCTCAGCTAATATCGTGGTTGGTTTTTCAAACCAATCAATCGCTTCGGCTTGTGCTTGCCAGAACTGCTCTGGCGATTCTTTTGCCCATTGATACTGCTTTTGATACTCAGACATGCTGCTTCCTCCAGACTGTCTTTAGCTATTGGCACTCTGGTTATTGAACAGAGTGAAAGACATCGGAGGGAACACGCACAACGCCCTCCATCAAAATTCTTGCGCTGCGGCCCATACTGACTTGCCGAGCGCACCATTGCCCACCTTGCTCATCGACTTTTGCGCCGACGGTTAAGGTGCCAGACGGATGACCAAAGGTGACTTGGTCACGCTCGCCGCCGCCCGCCGCTTGATTGACCAGCGTGCCCGGTACGCACGCCGCCCCAGCGATAGCCACCGCTGCGGTGCCCATCATGGCGTGGTGCAACTGTCCCATCGACATCGCCCTGACCAAAAGATCAATATCGCCCGCCTCAACCACACTTGCACTTGATGTGTGATAAGTATTAGGCGGTGCCACAAACGCGAGCTTCGGCGTGTGCTGGCGAGTCGCAGCCTCTGAGAGGTCCTCTATCAGCCCCATCCTAAGCGCGCCGTGAGCGCGTATGGTCTCAAGCTTATCCAGCAATTCAGGATCGCCGTTAATCGCCGGCTGAAGTTCGCTGCCGGTTAAGCCCAGTTCGCACGCATTGAGAAACACGGTCGGAATCCCCGCACTGATAAAGGTCGCCGTGAGTGCCCCCACTCCGGGCACGTCAAACACTTCCGCGACTTGCCCAGTTGGAAACAGCGAACTATCACTGCCCGAGGGGTCGACAAAATCGACGCGGATTTCTGCGGCAGGAAACGTGACCCCATCGAGCATAAAACTGCCCATTTCTTGTACTTTCCCTTCAACGATCGGCACATGCACTACGATGGTTTTTTCGATATTGGCTTGCCAAACCCGCACCTTGGCAACGCCATTGTGGGGAACGCGCTCAGCAGGCAGATAACCCGCGTGGATGGCAAAAGGGCCGACCGCAGCAGAGAGGTTGCCGCAGTTTCCGCTCCAGTCGACAAACGCTTGCCCTATCGCCACCTGACCAAACAGATAGTCCACGTCGTGATCGTCACGCGTGCTCGGGCTCACTATCACGGTTTTGGAGGTGCTGGATGTCGCTCCGCCCATGCCATCCATCTGTTTCCCATAAGGATCAGGGCTGCCAATCACGCGCATCAATAGCGCATCACGCTCAGGACCGGGAGTTTGTGCCTGAGTAGGCAAATCTTCCAACCTGAAAAAGACCCCTTTACTGGTTCCACCACGCATGTAGGTCGCGGGAACGCGAATCACATCGTTCATTGCCAGCCTCCTACTGCGCTAAAAAGTCTTGAGCAAAGCGCTGCAAAACACCGCCTGCTTGATAAACAGAGACTTCATCGGCGGTATCTAAACGGCACGTCACCGCGACATCAATCGTTTCACCATTGGCGCGGGTAATGATCAGCGCCAAGTCGGCACCAGGCGCAATGTCACCCACTACGTCGTAGGTCTCTGAGCCATCTATCTCAAGCGTATGGCGCGTGACGCCCGTTTTAAATTCCAGCGGTAATACGCCCATCCCAACAAGATTGGTGCGATGGATACGCTCAAAACCTTCCGCAACAATGGCTTCAACCCCGGCTAATCGAACGCCTTTTGCCGCCCAATCTCGAGAAGAGCCTTGGCCGTAGTCGGCCCCTGCAACAATGAGCAGCGGCTGTTTGCGCGCCATGTAGGTTTCGATCGCTTCCCACATTCGCACCACTTTGCCTTCGGGTTCAATGCGTGCCAGTGAGCCTTGCACCACATCGCCGCCCTGTTTCACCATCTCGTTGAACAATTTGGGGTTCGCGAATGTGGCCCGTTGCGCCGTCAGGTGGTCGCCGCGGTGCGTGGCGTAGGAGTTAAAATCCTCTTCTGGTACGCCCATACTGGCTAAATACTCGCCCGCTGCGCTGCTGGCCAAAATCGCATTGGAGGGCGATAAGTGATCGGTGGTAATGTTGTCACCCAATACCGCCAGAGGACGCATCCCTTTCAAGGTGCGCTCACCTGCCAACGCCCCTTCCCAATAGGGTGGACGGCGAATATAAGTACTCATCGGGCGCCAATCATAGAGTGGGTTGGATGCCTGTTGCTCCTCATCCAATTTGAACATTTGAATGTAAACCTGCTTAAACTGATCAGGTTTCACGTGCTGAGCCACCACTTGATCGATCTCTTCATCACTTGGCCAGAGATCTTTCAGATAGATAGGTTCACCGTTGGCATTGTGGCCGAGCACATCGCGCTCAATATCAAAGCGGATTGAACCCGCCAGCGCGTAGGCAACCACCAGCGGAGGAGACGCAAGAAACGCTTGTTTGGCATACGGGTGGATACGACCGTCAAAGTTGCGATTGCCTGACAGCACCGCGGTCGCATACAGATCGCGTTCGATAATCTCTTGCTCAATAGTGGGATCGAGCGCGCCGCTCATTCCGTTACAGGTGGTACACGCGTAAGCGACGATGCCAAAGCCAAGCTGCTCCAGCTCTGACAATAGCCCCGCTTCTTGCAAGTAGAGCTTGGCGACTTTCGAGCCGGGCGCAAATGAAGACTTCACCCAAGGCTTGCGCACCAGCCCTAGCTGATTGGCTTTTTTCGCCAATAACCCCGCCGCTACTACATTTCTCGGATTGCTAGTGTTGGTACAAGAGGTGATCGCTGCAATAATCACGGCGCCATCGGGCAGCCCTTGCTCGCCGGTGTCTGTGCCTCGGGGCTGCGCGATACCGCGATTGGCAAGCTCACTCGTTGGTAAGCGGCGATGGGGATTAGACGGGCCTGCGAGGTTTCGTGTGACACTCGAGAGATCAAACTCCAACATACGCTCATACTGGGCCTCGCTGAGCGCATCCGCCCAAAGTCCGGTTTGTTTCGCGTAGGCTTCCACTAAAGCCACTTGCTTGTCATCGCGGCCGGTCAGTTTTAGATACTGAATGGTCTGCTCATCGATGTAGAACATCCCTGCCGTCGCCCCGTATTCCGGCGTCATGTTGGAAATGGTGGCGCGATCACCAATCGTCAAATCGCGCGCCCCTTCACCAAAGAACTCCAAATAGGCCGAGACCACACGCTGCTCGCGTAAAAACTCGGTGATCGCCAGTACGATATCTGTCGCGGTGATGCCACTTTGGCGTTTTCCGCTTAGCTTGACACCAATAATGTTGGGCAAACGCATCATCGACGGCCGTCCTAGCATGACGGTTTCTGCCTCAAGGCCGCCGACACCAATGGCAATCACGCCAAGCGCATCAACGTGCGGCGTGTGGCTGTCGGTCCCGACACAAGTATCCGGATAGGCAATGCCTTGCTTGACTTGAACCACTGGCGACATTTTTTCCAAATTGATCTGGTGCATAATGCCGTTGCCTGCAGGGATCACGCTGACGTTTTCAAATGCGGTTTTACACCAATCAATGAAGTGGAAGCGATCTTCATTGCGCCGCTCTTCGATGGCGCGGTTTTTCTCAAACGCCTGTGGATCAAAGCCCGCGTGTTCCACCGCTAATGAGTGGTCAACAATCAGCTGCGTTTCGACCACTGGGTTCACTTTCGCAGGATCGCCACCTTGCAGAGCAATCGCATCACGCAGCCCTGCCAAATCCACCAAGGCGGTTTGTCCTAGAATATCGTGACACACGACGCGCGCCGGATACCAAGGAAAGTCCAAGTCACGCTTGCGCTCAATCAATTGCAGCAGCGCTGCATCAAGACTCTCTGGCTCACAGCGGCGCACCAACTGCTCCGCCAGAACCCGTGACGTGTAAGGCAGACCATCGTAAGCACCGGGCGACAGTGCATTCACCGCCGCGCGAGCATCGAAATAATCGACATCGAATCCGGGCAGTGACTTTCTGTATTTTGAATCTCTATTCATCTTTACATCCACTCTCTTAGGCGTTAACGCTGCTCAATCGGAACCCATTGCTGATGCTCGGGGCCTGTGTAGTCGGCGCTTGGGCGAATAATGCGATTGTTGGCGCGCTGCTCAAACACGTGCGCTGCCCAACCTGTGAGACGGCTCATCACAAAAATGGGAGTAAACAGTTTGGTGGGAATATCCATAAAGTGATACGCCGATGCGTGGAAGAAATCTGCGTTACAGAACAGCCCTTTTTCTCGCTTCATGACCGCTTCAACCCGTTCGGAAACCGCATAGAGATGGGTATCCCCCACCGCTTGAGAGAGTGCTTTTGACCAGCGTTTGATCAACGCATTGCGCGGGTCGCTTTCACGATAAATGGCGTGGCCGAATCCCATGATTTTGTCTTTGTTCGCCAACATAGTGAGGATGTTGGCTTCCGCTTCATCGGGCGTCATCCAGCCTTCAATCATCTCCATTGCGGCTTCATTGGCGCCGCCGTGCAGCGGTCCTCGTAAAGTACCGATCGCCGCTGTGATACATGAGTGGATATCAGATAAGGTCGAAGCGCACACTCGGGACGCAAAGGTAGAGGCATTAAACTCATGCTCTGCATACAAAATGAGCGAGCAGTGCATCACCTGCTTATGAAGTTCACTCGGCGCTTTATCAGTGAGCAGTTTGAGGAAGTAGCCCCCAATGCAGGCTTCGCTTTGGTCTTGGGTATCAATCCTCACTCCATCATGGCTAAAGCGATACCAATAGCAGATGATGGCGGGAAAGAGCGCCAACATCCGCTCGGTCGCATCGAGCTGCTGATCAAAACTCATCTCTTGCTCTAGGTTTCCAAGCATTGAGCAACCGGTGCGCATCACATCCATCGGATGGGCGCTGGCAGGAATCAGCTCTAACGCCGCCTTAAGCTCATTCGGAAGGCCGCGTAGGCCAATCAGACGCGTCTTGTAATTGTCTAGCTCTTGTTGATTGGGTAAATGGCCTCTTAACAACAAAAACGCCACCTCTTCAAATTGGGCGTTATTGGCCAAATCGGTGATGTCGTAACCACGGTAGGTTAGCCCTGTTCCTGTTTTGCCAACGGTGCACAGTGCGGTGCTGCCGGCACTCTGACCACGCAATCCTGCGCCGCCAATCGGTTTTTTGCTCAGATCATTCTCAGTGTGAGACATGGTAGAACTCCTTTTCTTGCGAGCTTTGCCCAATCCCCCCCACCCTTAAGCGACTGTTGCTTCAAGCGCTGACGGCAAGAGGTTTGGATCTCTTTAACCCGCTGATTTCACGTTATTGTTTGCATTACTATTGTTATTCGTTACTCAAGATCTGTTGTTATTGGTCACTAAACAGTCTGTCGAGCTTGTCCTCGTAATCGTGATAATTGAGGTGTGCGTAGAGCTCTTTGCGGGTCTGCATCTCGCCAAGTAGCGCTTCTTGATTGCCCACTTCAAGCAGATGGCGATAGACCATTTCCGCCGCTTTGTTCATCGCGCGAAACGCGCTCAGTGGATAGAGCACCATGTCGACATTCGATTGGCCGAGCTCTTCACAGCTGTAGAGCGGCGTTTGACCAAATTCGGTGATATTCGCCAGAATCGGCACTTTTTTCCCCGTGGCGCTTTCAAGCGCAGCGGAAAACTGTCGGTACTGCGCCAACTCTGTCATCGCTTCGGGGAAGATCATGTCTGCACCCGCTTCCACACACGCAATCGCCCGCTCAATCGCACGGTCAATGCCTTCGACGGCCAACGCATCGGTGCGCGCCATGATGACAAATTGATCGTCATTGCGCGCATCCACCGCCGCTTTGACTCGGTCGACCATCTCTTCTTGGCTAACGATCGCCTTGTTCGGTCTGTGACCGCAGCGTTTTTGCGCCACTTGATCTTCCATGTGCACCGCTGCCGCACCGGCCTTCTCCATCGCTTTGATGGTGCGGCCAATATTAAATGCGCCGCCAAATCCGGTATCGATATCCACCAACAGCGGCAGGTCGCACGCATTAGTGATGCGGTCAACATCCACTAGCACATCATTCAATGTCGTGATGCCAAGATCTGGTAAGCCATACGAAGCGTTAGCAATGCCTCCACCAGATAGATATATGGCTTGATGACCTAAGTTCTTCGCCATCATGGCGCAATAAGGGTTGATGGTTCCGACAATCTGGAGCGGATGATTTTGCTGTAGGGCGAGCCGAAACTTGGCTCCGGGCGTGAGACTCATAGTCACTTCCTCTAGTCCGTGAGTATTTGTTGTTCAATCAAAAGGCGACTGCCTGAGATGTGGCGACGCATCAGCATTTCCGCTAACTCTTCGTCACGGTTGGCAATCGCTTGGAGGATATGTCGATGCTCCGCCAGCGCTTCTTTTGGTCGCGATTGCGCGCGCGGAGACTGGTAGCGATACATGCGCAATAAGTGGTACAGCTCATTGCACAGCAAATTGATAAGGTGTCGATTGCGACTCGCTTTAATAATGCGGTAGTGGAAATCAAAATCGCCGTGTTGGTGGAAGTAGGACGCGCCTTCCACTTCTTCAATATGATGAGAGTGAGCATTCAGCAGTTGCTCAAGGCCGGCAATATCTTGTGGTGTCATGTGGCGCGCGGCTAATCTGGCCGCCATTCCTTCGAGCGCCTCGCGCACTGCGTACAATTCAATCAGTTTTTCCGGTGAAAAGGTGATCACGCGCGCGCCGACGTGCGGGATACGCTCTATCAATCCCAACCCTTCAAGACGCATAATCGCCTCACGCAAAGGCCCGCGGCTAACGTTAAATCGTTTCGCCAGTTCTGGCTCCGATATTTTGCTGCCCGGGGCAATCGCACCACTGACAATATCCTCGACAAGGCTCTCGGTGAGTGTCAGGGATTTGGTATTTTCAGTAGCTGGCTTCGTTTTGCTTGGGCCGTTGGCGAGTTCAAACTCTCTAGCGATGTTCATCGGTCTCTCGATCATTTCTGGGTGACGCCCTCCACAGAGTGTTGGAGGTCTTCGTTGATGTTTTCACCATAACGCTCAAATTGTCGACAATCAATCACATTGTCGACAATTTAGACTAAGGTATAAGTAGAAATCCATTTTTACTGCCAAATCTTCCATTTTTTGTCGACAATAGTAAGCAATGAACACCCCCCCATCGACGCCCGTGAACTTTATGAACTTAATTCGCTTTATGCCCAATATTATTTTTATACGCGCAACGCAGACAGACTTGTAACATCTCATTAACCTTAAGGCATCCAACAAGCAGGTACTGGTATCGCCCAGCAAGACAAGGCTCGATAACAGCGCTCGCTTTGGTGAGATAACCCATAACCATAACGAGACTTCCAAAGAGAAGTTCTGCCTACATAAGGAACGTGAATCATGTTTAAGGTACTCAAACCCACTCTTGCAGCGTCGATCATCGCTGCGTCTTTCTCATTCAGTGCATGGGCGGCGGATGTGGAAAAAATCCACTTTCTGATCCCTGGTGGCGCCGGTGGCGGCTGGGATATGACGGCGCGTGGCACTGGTGACGTGTTGGTCAAATCTGAGATTGTCGACAACGTCTCGTTCCAAAACCTCTCTGGTGGCGGCGGCGGTAAAGCCATTGCGCATTTGATTGAAACCGCTGAGCGTCAAGAAGACACTCTGATGGTCAATTCCACCCCTATCGTGGTGCGTTCTCTGACCGGTATTTTCCCGCAATCATTTCGTGATCTCACGCCCGTCGCGGCGACCATTGCCGATTACGGTGCCATCGTGACCTCGGTCGATTCAGGCTACAACACTTGGGAAGATGTAGTTAAAGAGTTTGAGTCTAACCCACGTAAAGTCAAAATCGCTGGCGGCTCTGCACGCGGCAGCATGGACCACTTGGTGGTCGCAGCCGCCTTTAAAGGTGAAGGGTTTGACGCAAAAACCGTTCGCTACATCGCTTATGATGCAGGCGGCAAAGCCATGGCCGCGCTGCTTTCTGGTGAAACACAGCTCTTATCTACCGGCCTTGGCGAAGTGCTGGAGATGTCGAAATCTGGCCAAGTTAAAATCCTCGCGGTGACAGCGCCTAAACGTTTAGACGCAGCACCGGATATTCCGACGCTCACTGAATATGGCAACGAAACAGTCTTTGCCAACTGGCGTGGCTTCTTCGCAGCCCCTGGCGCAAGCCAAGCGAAGATTGATGAATGGAATGCCGCCCTCAGCAAAATGTATCAAACCGATGAGTGGAAAGTCGTGCGTGACCGTAACGGTTGGATCGACAACTACAAAGCGGACAAAGAGTTCTACGCTTTCCTTGAAGAACAAGAGAAACAGATGGGCGATTTGATGCGTGAGCTTGGCTTCCTCAAGTAATACGCCGCCATGTTTGGGTCGGTAGCGGGTCTACCACCCTTGTTTTCGCCGTACTTGAGAACCTTAGACAATCTCCGCTGTTTGTGTTGAACAGTTGGCCTTTCACTCCAAATTCCACTTAGAGAGAAAGGCCATTGTTAGTGAATATGTTGCTCATTAACCCTCTAGTACGGCTTTTTTCTACTTTATCCAACGCACATCGTATCCAGCCTCTACTCAGTATGGCTCGATTGATGCAGCGTTTCGATAACTCAAATGGAGTTGGCTATGTCGGACTTACCAACGAACTCTTTCAACCAAGGCAGCATCTTTAGCAAAGAGAACCTGCTGTGCCGTGATCGTGTTGGTGCGATGATATTTCTGATTGTCTGCCTATGCTACGGCTACCAAACCACCCAGATCCCGATGTTTCCGGGTGATGAATACGAACCTTTTACCGCGCGCACCCTACCCACACTGCTGACGTTTGCCGGTATTGGCTTGGCGCTCTTGCTTCTGGTGATGGGCAAAAAAGACAGCCAAAGTGGCGCTGTACTGGATTTCAACTGGAAGTTACTGATTGGCTTTTTAGTCCTGATGGCGCTTTACGGCGTCGGTCTGACCTACCTTGGCTTTGTCTTGGCGACCGGCTTTTTCTTGCTTGCCGGCTTTTACTTGCTTGGCGAGAGACGCAAAGCGGTCTTGTTTGGCGCGTCATTCCCGTTTGTGATTGCGTTTTATCTTCTTCTTACCCAAGGGCTGGATATCTATCTCGAGCCGGGCGTTATCTTCACTATGTGGTCGTAATCAGTAAGGAAATCCCATGTTAGACGGAATTTTACAAGGTCTTTCGACCGCCGTGATGCCGATGAACCTAATGATGGTCATCGTCGGCTGTTTTGTCGGTACGTTTATCGGCATGCTTCCTGGCCTTGGCCCGATTTCAGCCATCGCCCTCATGATCCCCATCACCTACGGACTCGATCCCTCATCAGGACTGATCTTGATGGCGGGCGTCTACTACGGCGCAGTGTTTGGCGGCTCCACCTCCTCGATTTTGATTAACGCACCGGGCTGCTCATCCACCGTTGTGACGGCGTTTGATGGCTATCCTATGGCACAAAAAGGTCAAGCAGGAAAAGCCCTTGCGCTTGCGGCTTACTCGTCATTTACGGGCGGTACGCTCTCGGCCATCATGCTGTTGGTTGCCGCGCCTGCGCTCGCGAGCGTCTCGCTGAGTTTCCAATCCTCCGACTATTTTGCCTTGATGCTGCTTGGCCTCTCCGCTGTTGCGGCGTTTGCTGGCAAAGGACAAGTGATCAAAGCATGGATGATGACGGTCCTCGGTTTGATGCTCTCTACCGTCGGAATTGATAAAGGCGTCGGCGTTGAACGCTTCACCTTTGGCCTAACTGATCTAATGGATGGCTTTAGCTTTCTTCTGCTTGCCATGGCCACTTTTGCACTCGGTGAAACTTTAATGGGTATTCTCAAACCGGAGCAAGATACCCGCAACGAAGAGCAAAGTAAGATGAGCGACATCGGCAGCATGAAAGTGACCAAGGAAGAGATCAAAGAAGTGGCACCAGTCTCGATTCGCTCTTCCATTTTGGGCTTTTTCACCGGTGTATTGCCGGGTGCAGGGGCAACCATTGCCGCGTTTCTTAGCTATGGCATGGAACGAAACTTAGCGCCAAAAGAGAAGCGTGAAGAGTTCGGTAAAGGCAGCATTCGTGGTCTGGTGGCGCCGGAGTCGGCCAACAACGCCGCATCGAGTGGTTCTTTCGTGCCGTTGCTAACGCTGGGTATTCCGGGTTCGGGCACCACCGCCATCATGCTCGGTGCGCTGATCGCCTATGGTATTCAACCGGGGCCACGTTTGTTTGTCGAGCATCCAGATGTGTTTTGGTCGGTGATTATCTCAATGTACTTTGGCAACATCGTGTTAGTGATCTTGAACTTACCGCTTATCCCTTACATTTCACGCCTGCTGGCGGTGCCGCGCACCGTGCTGCTACCGATGATCTTATTCTTCTCGATAACCGGTGTGTATTTGGTCTCGTTTAACACCATGGACGTGTTCATCATGATGCTGATTGCCGTTGGTGCCATCGCATTGCGTTTAGCCAACTTCCCACTCGCGCCGCTGCTGCTTGGCTTTATCCTTGGTGGCTTAATGGAAGAGAATTTACGCCGCGCTTTGATGATTAGCGATGGTGAGCTGAGCTTCCTTTGGGAGCGCCCTATCACCTTCACCTTTAGCGTGCTCGCCGCGCTGGTGCTACTCAGCCCACTGCTGGTCAAACTGGTACAAGCGTTGAAAGGCTCGCCAAAACAGATTGAGCAGTAGCCAGTCGAAAGTAGTCATTCGAACGTTGTTTGAGCCCGAGGGCGTTATCGCCCTCGTTTTCTTTCCTTACGCATTAATTTCCTTACGCATCAAACCTCATAGATGGATTGCTTGAATAAAAATTAGAGTATAGACTCTAATTTATCACTTTCATTTAAGCGAGGACCGCACACGTCATGCCTATTCGCCCTTTAGCTTTGATGCTCGCCTGTTGCGGCGCAGTGTCTAGCGTGGCGCACGCTGCCCCGATCAGTTTTGAACAAGCGTGGACGCTGCTCCAACAAGAGAACCACTCACTCGCGGCCTCGCGCGCGAATGTTGACCGTTACCAAGCGCTGCACTCTGCGACCGATAGCCTAAATTTGCCGTCTGTCACCCTAGGCGCCAACTACACACGCCTCGATACCGACGTGACCCTATCTGATGAGCAGTTCTTAGACAGCCTAGGGGCAACTGGCCCCGCCTTGGGCGGATTGGCCTCACAGATCGGCAGCGTGACCTCAACCATCACCGAGCGCGACATATTCTCTTCTTCCATTCGCGCCGTTTGGCCAATCTTTACTGGCGGTCGCATCGATGCCGCGCAAAGCGCCGCGCAAGGGAAAAGCGAACAGGCCAAGAGTGAGCTAGCAATGGAAACCCAAGCGCGCTTTGAAGATCTCAGTAAATACTATTTTTCCGTGTTGTTGACACAAGACGTACTGCACACCCGACAACTGGTGGAAACGGGGCTAACCAAACACAGAGACAACGCACTCAAGCTCGAACAGCAAGGGCAAATCGCCCGCGTCGAAAGGCTACAAGCGGAATCCGCCTTGGACAAAGCCGTGATTGAGCGCAAGAAGGCGCAAAAGGATCTCGATATCGCCCAAGCGGCGCTGACGAAAATTCTCAACCAAACCGACGGCGTCGAGCCCTCAGACCACTTGTTTATCAATCCAAACCTGCCGCCACTGGATCTGTTTATCGACCGCACGTTAGCGACCTACCCAGGCCTCGCTCTGCTTAACGCCAAAGAGAAGCAAGCTAATAGCCTGATCAAAGCAGAAAAAGGCCGTTACTACCCAGAAGTGTACCTTTACGGCGACTACAGCTTGTATGAGGATGATTCCCTCGCGAGTCAGTTGAAACCCGAGTGGCTCGTGGGTGTTGGGGTCAATGTGCCTCTGATTGACACCTCCGGCCGCTCAGAGCAGGTAAAAGCGGCGCACAGTGCGGTGTCTCAGGTTAAATATCTCAAAGCGCAGGCAAAACAAGATCTCTCCGTTCTGGTCCAGAAAACCTATCTGGAAGCGCAGCAAGCGCGAGAAGAGGTCCAAGGGCTCGATTCAAGCTTGTCACTGGCGCAGGAGAATCTCAAACTGCGCGAAAAAGCCTTTTCGCAAGGGCTTTCGACGTCAACCGATGTCGTCGATGCCCAGCTCTATGTCGCCAGTGTTGAAACACAAAAAGCCGCCGCCAGTTTTCAATACCTTGTGTCACTGTCCAAGTTGTTGGCTCTGTCGAGTGAAATGGACAGTTTTAAACAGTATCAATATAACGCCATCCCGTTGTCGAATCGTTAAGGATCAAAGATGAACCAAGCCAAACCTTACCTGCTTACCGCAGCTGCAATCGCTCTGACATCTTGGGTCGGCTACAGCGTTTACGACGCCTATCAGCCTCAGCCAGTTCGCTTGCAAGGTCAGATTGAAGCGCAGCAATACAGCATTTCGTCGAAAGTACCAGGGCGTATCGATCAAGTGCTGGTGCGCAAAGGTGACAATGTCACTAAAGGGCAGCTCATTTTCACCCTGCACAGCCCCGAAATCGCGGCAAAATTAGAACAAGCTAAGGCCGGAGAAAAAGCCGCCGATGCACTGGCTCAAGAAGCGGAAAAAGGCGCGCGAGCGCAACAAATCCAAGCCGCAAAAGATCAATGGCTCAAAGCGCAAGCCGCCGCCGAACTGATGGAAAAGACCTATCTTCGAGTCAACAACCTATTTAACGATGGCGTGGTGGCAGAGCAAAAACGCGACGAAGCTAAAACCCAATGGGACGCGGCAAAATACACGGAAAGTGCCGCCTACCAAATGTATCAAATGGCGCAAGAAGGCGCGCGTAGCGAGACCAAAGTCGCCGCCGCAGAGAAAGCGCGCATGGCCGCAGGTGCGGTTGCAGAAGTAGAAGCCTACGCGCAAGATACCCAAATTCACAGTTGGTTTGACGGCGAGGTTTCGCAGGTGCTGCTGCAAAGCGGCGAGTTAGCGCCGCAAGGCTTTCCGGTTGTCACTGTGCTTGATACCGAAGATATGTGGGCCGTGTTTAACGTTCGCGAAGATTACCTGCGCTACTTTAGCAAAGGCACACAATTTGACGCTTACGTTCCTGCGTTGGATAAAGAGATAGCCTTCACCGTGAGTCATGTCGCCGTCATGGGCGATTTTGCCACTTGGCGCTCAACCGATGCCAGCCAAGGGTTTGATTTACGCACTTTTGAGGTCGAAGCCAGACCAAGCGAGCCTGTACAAGGCTTGAGGATGGGCATGAGTCTCGCTCTAGAAATTGCCCCTTCAACTGTCTCGCAAGGCGCGCAATGATGATACGCCAAGCCATAGCGCAGCAGTGGGCGACCATGACGCGTGATCGGTGGCTCCTCGCTAGCTTGACCTGGATTCCCATCGCGCTCGCTTGGTGTATCTGGTCGATATTTTCCCAAGGCATCGCGCGCGATCTGCCGATTGGTGTGGTTAATCTGGATAAGAGTGCGCTCTCTTACACACTTGAACGCGACTATGACGCTACCTCAACCATGCAAGTGACGCGTCATTTTCAAAGCCCCAGTGAGGCGAAAGCAGCACTGGTACAGGGGGAGATCTACGCCTACGCAGTGATCCCGAGCCGTTTCGAACAAGACGCGATGAAACAGCTCGCCCCGCAAGTCAGTGTGTTTTACAACAGCCAAGCGATCTTGATTGGCAAACTGATGAACGCCGCGTTTGTCCAAGCGCATGGGACATTCAATGCGCAGTTAGCCACGTTCGAGGGTCTCGCCGGTGGCAATACAACCCTACTCTCTGCGATGGGCAACGCCGTGCCCGTCTCGACCCAGGTCACTCCGCTGTTCAATAAGAATTCCAATTACGCCCAGTTTTTAGTCAGCGCGATCATCCCAGCGCTATGGCAAATCGTCATTGTCGTTAGCACGCTCTTAGTGCTGGCCGCCAATCAACGCGATCATGGCCTAGTGCGTTGGTTAGCGCCTTCGCCGGGCGTGGCACTGTGTCGCACTTTACTGCCCTACTTTCCACTATTTTGGCTGCAAGGCGTGGCGTTTTTAGTCTGGTTTTATTCGGGCTTACAGTGGCCGATGCAAGGCAACCTTTGGGTGTTGTTCGCCGCGCAAGTGCCGACCATACTCGCGTGTATGGCCATGGGCAGTGTGTTCTTCTTTTTGACCTTAGATCCCGCGAGAGCGATGAGCTTTGCCGGCGCGTTTACTGCGCCAAGTTTTGCCTTTATGGGTATCACTTTCCCGGTCTCTGACATGTCGCCGCTAGCCCAAGCTTGGCGCTCACTCTTGCCCATCAGTCACTATATTGAAGCGCAGGTAAGCCAAGTCAGCTACGGCGCATCGGCACTCACCACATTGATGCATCTGACGCCACTGCTTGGCTACCTACTGCCAGCGCTGCTGTGTCTTCTTCTCGCTCGCAAGCACCTCAACAGTGCTATTAACGCTGCAAATGACACAAAAAGGCACGCACGCGCGGAACTTAAGGAGCACCAATCATGACGTTTACCGCACTGCTGAAAGCGGAGCTAAAGGCGCTGCTGCATAATCCTGTGGTACTTCTCACCGTGTTTGGTGGCGTCGTGTTTTACTCGTTTCTCTACCCGATGCCCTACTCTTACCAAACCCCACGCGAGCAAGTCATCAGCGTGGTGAACTTGGACAAAAGCCAAACCAGCTATCAGCTAGAGCGCATGGTAGATGCGACACCCCAAGTGCACATCGTGCGGCGTGACTCAAGCATAGAAGCGGCCAAAGTGGCCTTTTTAAGCGGCGATATTAGCGGCATTTTGGTGATCCCAGAGCATTTCTATAAAGATCTGATGTTAGGTAAAAGCCCGACCTTGGCTTACGCGGGGGATGCCTCTTACTTTTTGGTCTACGGCACCATTGTCGAAGGCTTGGGGCAAGCGGGTGGCACGCTAGCGGCGCAAACCACAGTGGCGAAATTGCTTGTTGATGGTGAGCCACTGAGCGCAGCGGCCAATCACTTCGCGCCCACGAAGCTCAGCCTCAAACCCACTTTTAACCCGCAAATGGGCTATGTCGATTATGTGGTGCCTGCGGTATTTGTGCTGATTTTGCAGCAAACGCTGGCGATGGCAGCGGGGTTGATGCAAGGCACACAAAAGCATGGTCGTGGCTATTGGTCTAACGTCAGCCCTCTCGCCTTAATAGGGGGACGAATGGTGCTGCTGACGAGTATTTACTTGGTACTAAGCGGCTATTACTTCGGGCCGAGTTTTCGCTTGCACGGCGTCGCGCAGTTGGCAAACCTTGCCGAGCTTGTCACTCTATTGCTGCCTTTCTTATTGGCATCCTGCGCGATAGGCATCTGGCTAGGTACGGTAGTACCAAGACGAGAGTTGGTGACATTAGTGGTATTAATCAGTTCAATGCCGCTGATTTTTAGTGCGGGGTTTATCTGGCCACTCGAAGCGATTCCCGATGGCATCGTTTGGTTATCGCAGCTTTTTCCTAGTACGCCCGCCATCCAAGCATTCTTGCGCTTAAATCAGATGGGGGGAGAATGGCATCAAGTCGCGGCGCAATACACACTGCTGTGGGTGCAAGCACTGGGTTGGAGCCTCATGGCTTGGCGCGCATTGCGTGAACATCGCCGCGATAACGTTTGAGCGCCGCGTTTAAAAACCTCGGCGGCGCCAAAACTCATTTTCATCCCGGCCAAACACATCGAAGGTCTTTTGTGCAATCACGCGTCCGTCCATCTCGATGCTCATGTGCCAACGCCCCAAATTCGACTCTAAACCGCCGTCTGGATGAAGCAGTTGAATTGTATCGCCCAAGTAGAAATCCCAATCGTTGCTGCCCACGTGCAACTCGCCGGTGAAAGGCGCTAACGTCTGGCCTTTTTTGCCTAAGATACCGGGATGATCGATACAAAACTCAATCAGCGCACCTTTGGCTTTTTTGATGTTGACGATAAAGCCAAACTCGACGTCCTCGTCAGCCGGAACCTTAGTGGTAAACGCTTGTATTTTAGGAAGATGTTTTGATTTGGAGTCCCATTGGTCGTAAATACCGTAAGAGGTCATTTCAACAACGGGCGATCGCTTTGCCATGTCTGCCACCGTTTTTTCATGTGTTCGATTGTACTGCGCTCAACGCCGTGGATATTTTGAAATTGCCCAGTGCACTCCATCACCACAAACTCAGCGCCAAATTGCTTGGCGAGGCGGTAGTACGGCGCGATTTCCCAGCGCTGGACAAAAGTATTGGAGACAACCACGTCCTGCTTGTTGGTCAGCGCACGTTTGACCTCAGCTCTGCACCACTCGTGCGCATCGGAAATTTTCGCTTTGTCATAGCGGTAAACGCCATCGTCAGCGATAAAATACATATCCGCTTCAAGGTGCACCGCTGGCAGTGTTTTCGCTAGGGTGCTTTTGCCAGAACCTGGCAGACCACGAATTAAGGTCAATTTCACCGCTCTATTACTCCCTTGCGGCCGATGTCCGCTGATTTGTCTGTGGCTGCGCCGACATAGTCTCACCAAGTTCGAGGCGCAGATAGTAAACCAATTTGGCCTAAAAATGCTATCGACATCTCATACTGATTCGGGTAAGTTTAGATGTATAGACGTCCATAACAGAGCTTAGGGAGAAAGCTGTGCCGATTAAGATCCCCGATCAATTGCCTGCCACTGATGTACTGCGTCAGGAAAATATCTTCATCATGAGCGAATCGCGTGCCTCTACGCAGGAGATTCGTCCACTTAAGGTGTTGATCCTCAATCTTATGCCCAAAAAAATTGAAACAGAGACGCAATTTTTACGCCTCTTGTCCAATAGCCCATTGCAGGTCGATATTGAACTGCTGCGCATTGATGATCGCCCGAGTAAAAATACGCCAACCGAGCACCTAGACAACTTTTACCGACAATTTGAGATGATCAAAAAACGCAATTTCGATGGTTTGATCATCACCGGTGCGCCGCTCGGTCTGGTCCAGTTTGAAGACGTGATTTATTGGGACCACCTCAAAACCATCATGAACTGGGCGAAAGAGCACGTCACCTCGACCTTATACGTCTGCTGGGCCGCACAGGCAGGATTAAAGCTGCTCTACAATTTGCCTAAGCGCACTCGCAAAGAGAAGCTCTCCGGTGTGTATCAACATCAAATTCATCATGAGTTTCACCCCATTCTGCGTGGTTTTGACGACACCTTTTTAGCACCGCATTCTCGCTACGCTGATTTCTCACCGGAGTATCTCGCCGAGCATACGGATCTCGACATCTTGGCCACCTCAGACGTGGCTGGCGTTTACTTGGCGGCTACCAAAGATAAGCGCAATGTGTTTGTGACGGGCCATCCAGAGTATGACTCACACACCCTGCACAATGAGTACATCCGCGATCTCAGTGAGGGAATGGAACCGGCGATTCCGGTCAACTACTACCCCAACAACAATCCTGACAACAAACCGTGCGCAAGTTGGCGCAGTCATGGACACCTGCTATTTGCCAACTGGTTGAACTACTGCGTCTACCAGCAAACGCCATACGATTTGGATCACTTCAGCGAAGCCAACTTCACCAAAGACGATTAACGCGTCTAGGGCAACACCCTGTCACCGAATACGAGGGCGCAAGCGCGCCCTCGCTCGCATTCTTTTTCCGCCGACACTCAGAAACTGATAAACCCCTCGCAGAGTCTCACTCATCGGCGCAAACACCAGATGGGATCAGGTATAAAAAAGCACGAGCTTGTTATCTGTTACTGAACCACAAAAGTTGAACGAATATGCGTACCCTTCTCCTTACTTTGGTGTTACTTCTCTCTGCCTGTGTCACGGTGGACAATAACGCTGAGCCTGAGCTCAATGCCAACCCACGAGAAAAAGCCGATGCGCGCTTAGCCCTTGGCATGGGTTACTTACAGCAGGGTGATATGGTTAAAGCCCGCGAAAATCTGGAAAAAGCCCTTCAGCACGATAAAAGTTATTACCGAGCACAATTGGCGATGGCGCACTATTTCGAGCAAGTCGGTGAAGAAGCGGACGCTGAAAAACTGTATAAAACGGCGCTGAGACAGCACCCGAGAAACGGTAATGTAATGAACAACTACGGCACGTTTTTATGCAAACAAGAGCGCTATCCTCAGGCTGATCAACTGTTTAATCGAGCCATTGAGCAGCCCTACTACTACCTGATTTCCGCCAGCTATGAAAATGCGGCACTCTGTGCATTGAAAGCGGGCAAACCCGAACAAGCCATGGGTTATTTCAAACGCACATTGGATCACGACCCGCGCCGTGTCACCTCGCTGCTGCGCCTGACTAAACTTGAAATAGAGCAAGGTGAATACACATCAGCGCGAATACGCTTGATGAACTTCCACCAGCAGTTTGGCGTGCAACAAGCCTCATTGGCCCTACTGATCGAGTTGGAAGAGCGCGCCGGGAACAGCGCGTTAGAAGAGAAGTATCGTAAGCAGTTAGAAGCGCTCTCGAACGGATAAACTGATCATTTTCGTTTGTGAATTTTTTTGTATTCTCGATACAAGATCAGCACAAAATAACCCAGTCCCCACAACAGCAGCACCGCGAACAGCGCAAGAAAGCTATCGCAAATCCAGCTGGGCTCACAGGGCATATAAATCTCAAACTCCATATGCCCTCCTCATCTATTGGTATCAGTGGTTAACGGGGTTTGGTATCAAACCAAGTGGCGCGCTTGGCTTTATCATGAAACGTCCAAGCCATAAAACGGCTCACTTTCTGCCCTTGGCTCATCTCAACCACGCGCACTTCCAGCGCTCCGGCTTTTTCAAGATTTTTACGCAGCCAACGGACATTCTCTTTCTTTGAGATCAAGGTGGAGAACCAAAGGACTTGCGATGCCACATCTCGACTTTCAAACGCCATCTTTTTCACAAACGCGGCTTCACCACCCGGACACCACAGTTCCGCTTTCTGCCCACCAAAATTAAGTATAGGCGAACCTTGCTGCGTTTTGTGTCGTGGTGCATTGGCGGCGGCGGCCTTGTTGCTGCCTTTTTTCGTCCTATTGCGACTTAAATTAGCCAGTTTTTTCTCGCTGCCTTGCTGCGCCTCTTCAAGGGATTTATGAAACGGCGGATTGCAGGTCGTCAGCGCATAACGCTCGCCTTTGGCGATAATGTGTTTAAACACAAACCGAGAGTCACGCTGCAATCGGCTTTCAATTTTGCCTTTCAACACCCCATTGGCGCTCGCGATCTGATTGGCATTGTCCACTGAAACCTCGTCCACATCACTGCCAACGTAGTGCCAGCCATAATCCACCGCGCCAATGATTGGATAGATGCAGTTGGCGCCAACGCCGATGTCTAACGCATGCACGCTCGCGTGTTTCGCCTCAGGCACATCCGTCTCAAGCAGCTCAGCAAGACGATGGATGTAGTCAGCACGCCCAGGAATAGGCGGGCAGAGATACCCTTTCGGAATATCCCACTCACTGACTTGGTAGTGATGCGCCAACAAGGCTTTATTGAGCAGCTTCACTGCGATAGGGTCAGAAAATGGAATGCTCTTGTCACCGGCTGGGGTGGTGATGACATACGGTTTCAGCGCAGGCAGCGCTTTGACCAACGCGGCAAAATCATAGCGCCCTTGGTGTTTATTGCGAGGATGTAATCCCGGCTTACTTGGCTGCTTTATAAACGTCATCTTACGACTCGAGCGATACTTGGGCTCAGACTGAGCAGCGCTATTTCGTCTTTTCGGCGCACGTTTGGTCGAAGGGTGCGAATCTTTAGGGTGTGTAGCCATGATCTGTAATGCGTAACGTGTAGTGAGTGATCAACAACCAGGCGTTTATGCCTAGTTCGTCGGCTCGTCTCGGGTCTCGAGATAAATCATAAACAATCGAGCGTCGAGTTCCAGTTGATGGTAGTCGGGCTCCATGTGGCAGCACAACGAATAGAAGGCTTTGTTGTGCTCTTTCTCTTTCAAGTGCGCCAGTTCGTGCACCACCAACATGCGCAATAGCGGCTCAGGTGCCTCTCGAAATACGCGAGCGATGCGAATTTCATTCTTTGATTTGATTTTTCCGCCATGCACTTTCGACACATAGGTATGAAGGCCAAGCGCATTATTGATGATGTGGATTTTATTGTCGTACACCACTTTGCTCAGCGGCGCGGTTTTCTTCATATAGCGGTTTTTCAACGCCATGGTGTAATCGAACAGCGCCTTTTCACTCTTAATGGTATGATTGTTAGGGTAACGCTGGTGAAACCAGGTCGCCAGTTTGCCGGAATCTACCAGTTGCGCCACTTGATCAACGATATGTGGCGGATAACCTTGCACATACCTTAATGCGGGATTGATACTCATCGCTCTACCGAGTTGACGAAAAGGCGCTAGTCTAGCCTATTCGCCCTTGTCATTCACTGACTTTTCATTACACTCATCGCGATCAACCTCACTGGAGAAACCCCATGAAACGCCTCGTGCTTTACGTCAAAGATAAGTGCCCGCACTGCAAAGATGCTCAACGATACTTGGAAGAGAAAGGCTACCCATATCGTTTGACCAACGCGAAAATGCAGCGCGGTCGCAAAGAGCTCGACGCCATTGGCGCTCGCTCCTTACCGGTACTGAAAATCGGCGATCGTTACATGATCGGTTGGAATCCAAAAAACTTCGAGCGCATGTACAGCGGAAAATAGTACCGCTGTTTCTACTTGGGCATCACCTGAGCAAGCACTCGATTAAGCTGCTGAGAATTGATCGGTTTCGTGATCACCTCTTGGCAACCGGCGGCAATCATATTTTCTCGCGTCTCTTCAAACGCATCGGCGGTGCAACCAATCAGCACTGGCGGGGTTTGCAGATTAAGCTGAGTAATAATTTGAGAGGCTTGAATACCGTCCATTTCTGGCATGTGGTTGTCCATAAAAATCACCTCAAAGTGCTCAGACTTGACCCTTTCCACTGCCTCAACCCCATTAACCGCCACCTCGCATTCAAACCCGAGCTTAGAAAGAAACCGCGACAGCACCAAGGCATTCATGCGTGTGTCTTCGACAATCAAGGCGCGCATTCCATCACCCAAGTAATCACTGACGACAGCCTCAGTAGACACTGCCTCTTGCTGCGCTGCAGCGCGTATTATCGGTAAGGTGACAATAAACTCGCTGCCGTGGCCGAGTTCGCTCTCTACTCGTATTTCACCGCCCATTGCACCCACTAGCTCAGAGACAATAGACAAACCAAGTCCAGTACCACCAAAGCGGCGCGTGGTATCCGACTCGGCCTGACTGAACGGCGCAAAAATCACCCGTTGCTTGTCTTGGCTGATGCCAATACCACTGTCTTTAATGCGGATCTGCATCGTTTCGGATGAGTCAGAGAGTGACAAAGACAAATCAATACCGCCCTCGGCGGTAAATTTCAGGGCATTGCCGAGCAAGTTTTGCAATATCTGGGTTAATCGGGTCTCGTCTACCCGAATGACTAAATCCACTGGTAAGGTGCTATCGACACGAAAACTCAGCCCTTTCTCCTCGCATAACGGCTGATAAAGCTGACTGAACTTGGCGACAAAAGGGGCGAGCTCCACGTCCGTTGCCACCAATTTCAGCTTACCCGCCTCAATTTTAGAAAAATCGAGGATGTCATTGAGTACCGCCAGCATATGTTGACCGGAATCGAGCAAAGTGATCATGTACTCGTGCTGCTCGTCAGTAAGGTCTCCTTGTTGCAGCAGCTCACCCACCCCTAAAATCCCGTTCATTGGGGTGCGCAATTCGTGGCTCATCGCGGCAAGGAATTTCGATTTGGCGACGCTGGCCGCGTTGGCTTCCTGCGCTTTTTGCTTGAGTGACTTTTGCAGCTCAACGCGTTCGGTAATGTCACGTTCGACCGCCATAAAGCCCTCAATCTGGTCATCTTTGTCATACAGTGGCGTCAAGGCAAGTTCAATCCAGTACGCCTGCCCCGCTTTGTTGTAATTGACCAACTCGAAAAAGCCCTGCTCTCGGTTATGAATTGCGGTGCGAATCTGGCTGATCACCTCTCGATCACTAAGCGGACCTTGCAAGACATCCCCGGGTTTCTTACCGATCAATTCTTGCTGCTGGTAGCCCGTTAAGCGCTCGAAAGCACTGTTGACCCAAAGAATGTAGCCATTGATATCCGCAAACACCACCGCATCACGCATGTACTTCGCGACCCGAGCTAAGCGTGCAGACTCTGCCTCTCTTCTTTTGAGCTCTTCCGATTGGCGCAGTAGCTGCTGCTCCGAGCGATATAACGCTTGAAATGGCGAGACCAGCACCTTACGCCCCAAAAAATAGAGCACAAAGAGCGCCACACCGGTCGCGGTAATCATCCCAGTCAATAGGCTTTGCACAAACTCTCGTTTGACATCCTCAACCAAACTCGGTGAATAACTGTAGAGCAAGGTAAAGGTGGTATCAGGAATCGGGCGCTCGGCGATGGCCCAAGGGAAAGGCGATACCATACGCCAATCAAACTGCGCTTGGCGGATGCCAAACCATCGCGCGTCATCATGGCCAAAACCGTTGAAAAACTCCGTGCCTTCTAGAGGCGTGACGTAGGCGGCGATGCCCTCTGAGTAACCGTTGTATTTGACAGGTAGGGTTACGAGCAGGAAATCCGCGTCATGATGAGAAAAAATCGAATAGGAGACTGACTCGAGCAACTGACCACTCGCCACTTCCTGAGCGATAAACGTGCTCACCGCCTGCGGTAACACAAGTTCGGAGTAAACTTTATCACCCACAAAGTCATACACGTTGACGAAAGATTGTGAATCGACCGGTTTAAAGCGCGCCAACTTATCCGAGAAGGACGCGGAGTCAGCAACGCCCTCCAACACAGCGCCTAGCAGAATCGGCTGCTCTACGATGTTGGCTAAGCGATCTCGTCTCGACTCTAAATAGGTCTTGAGATAACTGTCTAACGTGGAAAATTTGGTTTTTAAACTCTCGTTAATCACCACTTGCGCCGTTTGCTGTGCTTGATGCTGAACAAACAAAAAACTGGTGAGAAAAAAGACACTCGCGCCCAACAAGATAAACAGGGTGAAGAGTTGCATGCCATTTTTTTTGTCAAACTTTAGCATTGAGCGTGCCCTAACCAAACTGGATTCACTATATTGCTCCTCGGGAACTGCTTTGATGCATCCCTTGTTGTTATTGTTATTTGTTGCCTGCTACTGAGAGTCGGTCAAGCGCAATTTGACGCCATCGTGCTCGTCGTACATCGCCATACACAAATCCTGTGCCGATAAGGCTTCATGTGCATCCATGTTCTCCCTAGAGATCGGGCTAAACGGGTGTTGGTAGCGTTTGACCAAGCCTTGCACCGGCGTCTCTAGTGACTCTAGGGCGACTTTCAATGCGCGTCGGTTGGCAGGCATCTCCTGTTGCCACTCGATGCGGTTTGCTGCTGCGATGAGAACGCGTGTCAGGTCATAACCATGGACAAAACCCGCCGGCGCTTGAATATTGGTTGATGTAAACTGCTCCGGAAACAAGCGGCTTGCACGCTCAAACACCCCTGCTTGGAATGGCGTGAGCGCGTTGCTGTAAAAATTAAAACAAGACTGAACAAAGGTCAGTTGCGCTTTTTCTCGCACCTCAAACGGTACATTTTGCGCGAACTGTCCGCCGGTTATTCCCCAGTGACTGTACACGGGCAGGGAGGCATTGAGCTCGGCCACCGCATCAACAATATTTTTGCCTTCACGAGCGTTACCCACCAAAAGCAAACATTGCGCCTTGTCTTGCTGTGCTTGGCGAACGATGTTTCGCGCGTCTGACGCTTGTATGCCCCAGTCAAACCAAGAGACCTTGACCTCAGCATCCACATCACTGGGCAACGCGCGCATCATCGCTTTGTAGTTTGATTTGCCCCAGCCGGTGTTTTCAAGCACTAGGTGGGGCACTGTGCAACCCTGCTCAAAGGCGACGTTGAGAAGAAATCCGCCCACTTTGGAATCATCGACAGAGAGTCGAAAAATAAAGTTCTGATCACTTTCGAGTGAGCGCGTGATTGGCGTTCCTGCAGCCCAAGGCACTAACGTCAACATGCCTTGCTGGTTGATAAAATCACGGTATTTGATCAACGGCGGAGAATGCATCCCAGCGACAAACACTAGGGCATTGGGATCGCGCAAAAACTCATCCATATGGCGCTTACTGCGTTTGACGTTGCCTCTGTGATCACGCACGACAAATCGCACAGGTACCCCGTTGAGTTGGTTATCGACCTCCGCCAGTGCCACTTTCACACCTTGTTCAATCGACTGTGCCGATTCAAGGTGCCCTGTCCTATCTGCATCCAAATAAAGAGTCACGAACTCCGGCTTCGCCGCCCACGTCACACAACTTAACACCGTGGCCACCATGGCCGCAGAAAACCGCATCATATCGACGCTACTCCCTGAATAATAAGACTATCTCAAGCGTAGATGAGCCGAGCCCGTTTGTCAGGGTGACACACGCCGTTTATGCGCCACTGGATTCACCAATGACAACCCGAGGGACATAACAGCCCATCGACTCATCAATCTCAAAGCTGAGCTCATTGCGGATCGCCTCCAGCTTGTCGGCCTCATAGTGCGAGACATACAAGAGTTGGCTAAGATTTTCACGCGCGATCATCTCTAAACTGTTTTTCACTAACCGACGCCCTAAGTAGTCAAGTCCTTGATAGGGCTCATCTAAAATCAACAGGGCGGGTTGTTTCACCAGCGCGCGAGCGATTAACACCAATCGCTGCTGGCCGTAATCCAGCTCACGGAACGAGCGCTTGGCGCAGTCGGTCATGTGCAGCATGGCGAGCCATTCGTGTGCGGTTTGCAGCTCACGTTTACTCGGCTGCTGATAGAGGCCGATGGAGTCATAAAAGCCCGAGAGAATCACGTCTAGTACGCTGCAACTGACTCGATACTGCAGATGCAATGAAGAGGACACAATGCCGATGTTCTGCTTGATTTGCCAGATGGTTTCACCGCTGCCGCGCTGGTGGCCGAAAATGGTAATATCGTTAGAGTAGCATTGAGGGTGATCGCCAAAAATCAGCCCGAGCAGTGTGCTTTTACCACAACCATTTGGACCTTTAATCTGCCAATGTTGACCTTTATCGATTTGCCAATTGAGCTGGGTGAAGATGGTTTTGTCGGTGTACGCGACCTCGCCATCCTTGATGGCAAACACTGGACTGGGCAGATCATTGCTGTGCTGATGTTTACGCACCAACGCCAACATGTGCTCGCTTTGTTGCTCTGATTGCGATTGCAACTGAGCAATCACTGGGTGCGCATGCCAAGCGGCGGAGGCCATCGTCCTCTCCAATTGTCCGTGATGAAACAGCGCGACTTGGTCAATCCAAGGGGGCAAATCTTCTTCACGATTGAAGGTCACGATCATCTGCACTTGTTGCGCCATTTCTACCAGCGTTGTCGACAGCGACTCACGATGGGCCACATCCAGACCGGAGAACGGATTATCGAGTACCAACAGATCAGGCTTGCTGGCCAGTGCGCGCGCCAACATCACGCGGCGGGTTTCTCCCGTCGACAACTGACGAAAACCTCTGTTGGCTAAATGGAACAAATCGAGCTGACTCATCAATTGATTGGCATACTCAAGATCATCACACTGCTGTTTAACCAAGATTTCAACGCTCGTCCCACTATCGATTCTGTCGAGAAAATCGGTGTCATCATTAGCAATTTCTTCTTCGAGTAATTGCTGCTGGCTCGCTAGCGAGACTTGTGCAACCCGGCCTTCACTCCTGTCAACCGCATCCTGAACGCCTTCAAAGGGGGCATCGCCGCAAAGCAGTGCGCCCAGTTGCGGTCCGATATCGCCTTCATAGCTGAATACGCCCCATGAGTGGCCGTCTTCAATCTCCCATCGTTCAATCTTTAGCGGTGTTGAATGTTCTGTTGTGTTGAGCTGATGAATGGCAATGCGCATACACGTCCTTTGTTGAGTGTGTTGTTATCCTTATTCGCCCATCATACATAACGCTTTACGAAGTCGATAAAGGTTCGATCCGCAATTGAGAGGTAGCCATCCTTGCGCCAGGCGAGCGCCAAACTGACAGTGACCGGTTGTGTGAACGGCACACCCACGATCGCTTTTTCATGCTCAGGCACCAACTCCAGTAAAGCGGTAATGGCAAATTCCTGTTTGACGATACTAAGAATCATCGGCAACAAGTTGGTCTCAAATGAGAATTTGAGCGGCTTTTGACACGCTTTGGCTTTTTGCTCCAGATACCCACGATGAAAATAACCGGGCTTAAACAGCACCAGTTCGTGCTCAAAAAACTCATCAAAATCGATCGCTTGGCGCTGGGCAAACGGATGCGTTGGGCTGACCACCGCGACCATTTCCGAATCCAGCAAATGATCGGTGGCTAAGTCCTCGGGCACATTTTCACTGTCAATCACGCCAATATCCAGCTCACCATCGAGCAACATTTGTCGGACCGATCGCGCCCCCGCATCCACCAGCGTCAATTTAAGATTGGGATAGTGACTTTTGAACGCCATCATAATGCGCGGAAAAAAATAGGACCCCATCATACTGGGAGCGCCAAGCCTGACTTCGCCTTTTTCCAGCCCCTTCATCTCATCAATGGCCAATTTGGCGTCATCTAGTTGCTGGATGATGCGTTTGGCATGCTCGTAGAGCACCTCTCCCTCTGGGGTTAAGGAGATGCGACGGTCTTCGCGGCGAAACAGCTCAACACCCAGCGTCTGCTCAAATTTTCGAATCGCGATACTCAGGGCAGGCTGCGCAATGTGCAAGGCTTTGGCGGCTTGAGTAAAGTGGCCATGCTCAGCCACCGCGACAAAATAACGCAAAGGTTTACTCTCCAAAATGGCACTCCTCTGGCCGCCTTAATGAGATCAAAAACATATGACAACGATATTTTTAATATATTTTATAAATCAAAATGAGACTGATAATGTGATCACACTCTACTGACTGATCACACCCATACGAGTAACCATGATTGAACTGTCTAGCCCTGCGTACAAACGAGTGACTTTCAGCCTAGCGCTGGGCTCCTTTCTGGTGTTTTGTAATCTCTACCTTTTTCAGCCCATGCTGCCTTTTATGGCCGGTCATTTCAGCGTGTCAGAAACCCAAGTGAACTGGATTTTTGCAGCCAGCACCCTAGCGCTGTCCTTTTTCCTTGTGCCTTGGGCGGTCGCATCCGAGTCCACCGGCAGACGCAGTGTTATGTTGCTTGGCCTGTTTGCGATGCCCGTGATTGGTCTCGCCATGTTCTATACTGAGTCTCTGCTGGGCTTGGTTTTACTGCGCGCGATGATGGGCATCGCCTTGGCGGCCTTTGCCTCTGTCGCCGTCGCTTATATGGTTGAAGAGCTGAGCAGCGCTGCGTTTGGTCAAGCGATTGGTGGCTACATTGCCGCGAACTCACTCGGCGGTATCACAGGGCGTATTGTTGGTGGTATCCTCACCGACCAACTGGGCTGGGAGTTCGCGGTACTGGTGATGGCGCTGTTCACCTTAGTTGGCGCTATCGCGGTCGCGTTACTGCTCCCCAAGCAGCAACATTTCCAGCCCGCCAAAGGGATGCTTCGCTACCACAATCGCGCACTAGTCGAGCACCTCAAAAACCGCACTATTTGGCTCGCAATGTTGATTGGTGGTGTCAACTTTGCGCTGTTTGTGAATCTCTATTCGGTGATGGGGTTTCGTCTCGTGGCCGAACCGCATTCTCTTCCAGTTGGGTTGGCGGCGCTGATCTTCCTGTGCTATCTGCCGGGCACATTGAGCTCCAAGCTCACCTCGGTTTGGAATAAGCGTTACCCGCCGCTACTTGGCATCAAAGTGGGCGCGCTAATCAGTATGCTTGGAATGTGGAGTGCCTACGTCGATACCCTACCTTTCATGCTTCTGGGGTTGATGCTGATTAGCTTCGGCGCCTTTTTCACCCACACATTGGCCTACGCGTGGGTGAGCCAAAAAGCGACGCAAGCCAAGGCGACGGCAACTGCACTCTATCTCGTGCACTATTACGTCGGCGGCAGTATCGGGGGCTTTTTCTTGATTTACTGTTGGCAACACGGTGGTTGGGCAACCGTCATCGCTGGTGGCATGCTGCTCTATGTGATGATTTTCTTTCTTTGTGCGGCGCTGTCGCGGCAGACTACCCACACAAGAGTGCCGCCTGTGAAGGCAAATTCTGATATGCTTGGCTCAAATCAGAATTTGGAAGTAAAATGACTCTCTCAGCCAACCCTTCTCCTATCATCAGCGCCGTTGAGCAATGGCTTAATCAGGTCGTGATCGGTCTTAACCTTTGTCCGTTTGCCGCAAAACCGCAGCGCAATGGACAAATTCATATCGTGACCAGTGACGCCACCGACGAAGCGTCTCTTCTTGAAGACCTATTGAGTGAGCTTATCGCTCTAGAGGCACTTTCAGCCGAGGAGCGGGAAACCACCTTAGTGGTGGTGCCAGAGATCTTGCAATCGTTTGATGATTACAATCTGTTTATTGATTGGGTGGAAGCCTTGATTAAACAGCAAGGCTATGAGGGCATTTTCCAACTGGCCACATTCCACCCCGACTACTGCTTTGGCGGCACTGAGCCAGACGATGATGAGAACTTAACCAATCGCTCACCCTACCCCGTGTTTCATCTCATTCGTGAAGAGAGCATGGAGAAAGTCTTGCGTCACTACCCCAACCCAGAAGCCATTCCTGACACCAATATCGACCGAGTCGAATCACTGACTGATCAAGAAAAGCGTCAGTTATTCCCTTATCTGTTCTCCTAAAGCTCTTTAACGCAGTCGCCGATCACGCCGCGGCGTGGTCGGTATGGTACTCGCGCCACTCGATGCGGTTGCGACCACTGGCTTTGGCTCTGTAGAGCCCCTCATCGGCAATGGCGAGAATCTCATCAAGCGTGGATTTCTGGCAGTCTGTCACCCGAGCATTCGCAAAATCGAAGTGGGTCGCGCCAACGGAAACCGTAATGGGTTTACCGTCGAGCAGCGTATTGTTGACCGCACGGTGCATCGCCTCAATCACGGTTTTACGTGCGGTCGGATCTCGATCGGGTAGCCAGACGACAAACTCCTCCCCGCCAAAACGGGCGATAAAATCACTGTCGGTTAACTGCGCTTTTAGCGCGTCGGCGGTTTTACGTATCACGTCATCACCAATTTGATGACCAAAGGTGTCATTCACCTTTTTGAAGTGATCAATATCGATCATTCAAAATGGAAGCGTGGTAGCCATTTTATCAGCGGTCAATGGACGAGATCGAACGTATCACAGGGTACGAATATCAAATGAGTCGTACGATTACAGAGTTACTCTGGCGGGACATAGGGCGGTTTGTTACTATTGCCGCACGTCTTAACCTTTGCTTACTCTCTTCACGTTTGGCAATACTTTGTAACCCTAGGCTTAGCTAATATGCAATTGACCCAACTCACCACTGAACTTTTCAATCACCTGTACCAAGACATCACTGAATTTCGCAGCACTTTCGATTTACCTGTCGCCTCACCTGAAAGCTTAGACGACAAAGCGGATACTCTCCATACGTCTTTGATCATTGAAGAAATGACCGAACTGGCTGAAGCAGATTGCAAAACCGAACAAGCAGATGCGATTGTCGATAGCGTCTATGTTTTGATGGGTCGATTGGTGCATCTAGGCCAGCAACGTATTGAAGATAATCTTGCGATTAACTATTTGATTGATGTGTTGCTTAATGTGGCCGTTAACCGTGGTATCGACTTTCTGCCGTGTTGGGATGAAGTACACTCGAGCAACATGAGTAAAGTGTGTCGTAATGAGCAAGAATTCGCTGACACCGAGGCGCACTACGCCAAGCAAGGTATCGAGCTGACCGCAGTGAAAAAAGGCGATTACCTGATCGCGAAATGTGCCAAAGATTTTGTGTCAGACGCAAAAACCATCCGTCAAGGAAAGGTGTTGAAATCGGTCTATTACCGTCCTGCGGATTTAGCGCCGCTGACTCAATAACCCGCTTTATTGCGCTCGTTTTTCTTGAACAAAAAGCTTCCTCTACAATAAGCGCTCATTAAGAAAAGCTTACGCTAGAAAAAAAGCCGCCACCTACGGACGGGAATCCTTAGGTGGCGGAAGCTGCCATAGTCATAATTTGACGACGTTCAATTTTTCTGGGGTAATGAAAAATTGAATCAGCCTAACAAGAACGAGAATGTATCCCTTTCACTAATGCCAACAGCGTGCCAACTTTTTAAAAATAGTTAAGTTATTGTTTTTAATTAAATTTGTGTGAGAACTAATAATTTACCGACTCTACTGCTTTGGCACGCGAACCGATTCAGTGCAACGCTGCACTAGTTCAGTTCGACTATTTGCTCTAAAGGCGAGTTCGTGAGGGATAGTGTGGATGATAATGAAATAGGCAAAGAGCGCTAAAGTACAACAGAGCGCGATAAGCGTTAGAACAGCAGAACCCGCTTGCCGCGAATCGATTCGCAGCGGACCTCAGTATTAAACACGCGCGACAGCTGCGCCTCATTCAATACCTCTTCAGGCAGACCAAACTGTTGCAACACGCCGCGATCGAGCATCGCCACCTTGTGCGCATGAGTCAAGGTTCGGTTCAGGTCGTGGTTGGACATCACCACTGTAATGCCTAATTGGGCGATTTTATCGATCAAACGGTAAAGAAGCGTTTCTTGACCAATATCGAGCGGCGCCGCCGGTTCATCAAGAATCAATACCTTCGCCAACGGATTCAGTGTTGGCCAGACTTGCAGACAGATCCCGCATAGGCGCACTCGCTGCCACTCCCCACCAGACAACTGATGAATCGAACGATGCAGCTTATCCTCTAACTGCAACCACTGAGCGAGGGTGTGGACCGCCACATTCACCTCATCAAGTACGCTTTTCGCTTGGCTTGGCAGCGACAACGCCAAGTACTGCACGACTTCAATGTTAAACGCTGGGCGATCGCTCTGGCTTAAAAAAGCCCGGCAGGAGGCTAAAGAAGGCATCGACGCCTTGGCCACATCAAGCTCACCAATCCTCACCTCCCCTTTCGCCGTTAATAGCCCTGCGATAGCGGTCAACAAAGTACTTTTGCCACTGCCATTTGGGCCAATGACATGAACGATTTCTCCCTGATTGACCTCAAAAGAGAGTGGAAGCAAACGCGAGCCAACAGAGAGATTATTAATATGAATCATGATTTTTCAGCAACATCCAAATGAACACCGGTGCACCTATTGAGGTGGTCACAACGCCAAGCGGCAGTTCCGCCGAATGCAGCGCGGTTCGCGCAATAAGATCCGCCACCAGCACTAATAGTGCCCCGCAAAGCGCAGAGAGTGGCAACAAAAAGCGGTTTTCGCTCCCCAGCGATAAACGCAGCAAATGCGGGACAACCAAGCCGACAAAGCCAATCACTCCACCGAGTGCGACCGCGCCCCCGACCAAAATCGATACCGCCAAAATGAGTTTCCAGCGTACGGCGTCAGTATCGATACCCAGCTGCCTAGCATAAACGTCACCGAGCATCAGGCGATCCAACAGCGCTCCCTTAGTACATAGCCAAACCACAACCGGGATGAGGGCTAACGTCAACCAGTGATGAGACCAACTTGCGCCACCAATGCTGCCCATCAGCCAATACATCAACTGCCTGAGGCTTAAATCATCACTGAAATAGAAAGCCCAAGTGACCACTGCCCCCGACAAAATGCCCAGCGCGACCCCCACCAAGAGAAGACGTGTTGTCGTCAGCTTCATCATTTTGGCAATCGAGACCAACAGTAAGGTAAAGCAGAGCGCACCGACGATCGCTGCTAGCATATAACCTAACGGCGTCGCAAACGCAGGGAAACAAAACAGCACCAGCACCATCATAATGCTCGCGCCACCGGAAATGCCGAGCACACCGGGCTCTGCGAGCACATTGCCAAGCAAGACTTGCAGCACTGCCCCCGACAACGCGAGCGCCGCGCCGATCGCCACGGCAGAGATCAATCTAGGCAGACGCAGATGAACAAGCAACTGGGTTTGAATGTGGCTGAGCTCGCCAAGCGGATTAATGAACACTTCCCCGACCATGACGTAAAACAGACTCACTAGAAGAAACAATCCGGCACCCAACCATGCGGCGCGTGTCCAACGGTGCTGTTTACGATGTAGAAGTTGGCTAAATTCCATGCAAGGTAGGTCAGTTTGGCGGGCTAGAAAGAACAGTGGCCTAACGATAACGCTAAGCCACTAAAATGAAAAGTGTTAGAAGACGATTAATCGTAAACGACCTGATCCTCTTCGTAGCGGACTTTTACCGGACAGACCATCAGTGCCGCGCGCTGTCCAACCGGGACATGACGATTTGGAAAGACGACCGCTTCTCCTTCGTTTTTCGCCAGCAGCGGTTTATCGCCATCATGTCCAAACACTTCGCCATGTTTGAACGCAGTAAAGTTCTCAACGTCATCGGCAAACAAAAAGTCGAAATCGTCATGCAGGCGAACGATAGTACGACTGACGCGATACATAGTCGGCTTACGCGGTAAGTGCTCTGCTTTACTGCGTGAAATCAAATCGCGCATCGCCAAATCAAACGCAACCAGCTTGCCCAGTTCGTTCTCACCGATTTTGGCCACTTGCCCCAGTTCGACCGTCAGAGCTTGCGCCGCAAAATTCTCTGCGCTGAACCAACTAAAGGTGCTAGAGGGAGCGTTTGAAAACATCACGGCTTCTAAGTGGCCACTGGCGACAAAATCCATGAGGGCTTTACTGCGCACCGGATGTCGCACTTTCGGGCTGACGGCAAAGGTATAGTGCTTCGATAAACGAATCGCACAATGCAGATCTAAGTGCCAACGGGCGGCAGGGTCAGTGCCGTGGTAAAAGCGCCCTACGACATCTTTCAATTCATTAGCAATCGATAGCTCAATGCTCGGTTCGTAGTCTTTATCGTCAAACAAACGATTCAGATTCACGTCAATAAATCGAGTATGAGCATTGGTGGCTTGCGGATGGGCAACGATCAGCAGCAAACGCTCCCTGACCGGCTGGAAACCTGTTTGAATGTCATCGACAATCTTGTCAATGAGCTCCATCGGTGCAGTCTCATCACCATGAATGCCGGTAGACAATACAATATGCTTGGTGGTCTCATCAAAGTCGGCAGGAATCACTTCCAAAACGCCACGTTGATGAAGCCGGAAAACGACGCCATTGGCGACCGTCATTTCACCCACAGGCATCTCTTGATCGACATTGAGGCTGTCAAAAAGAAAAGATTGGCGAAAGAGGGATTTCGTCATGCGCTACTCCTTTATTGCACAGCGGTGTATGTTAATGAATTGAACCGACAATTTATGTAGAAGCGATCAAACTTATCGACACCAATTGTGTGCTTCATCGAAAATTATCCATCAACTGGGCATCACCCTACCCACAAGACTCACTGTGCAGGCAACCGAACGGCGCCCCGTTCAGCTACGTAAAAACTTCAATCATTTAAAGAGGTTGTTCATGACGCGCCGTCGTCCCATTCTGAAAACGCGCCAAGCTTTAGGCAGTGTAATCGAATCACAATAAAACGCATCCTCTTTTGCGTCTTTCGATGCGCTTTTGTGTGCTTAAATGCAGCCCATTGCGTATCGATTGATGTGACTTGATACCAGCTCGCCATTGTTAAGTCGCTATCGGTGACAAGACAGCCTTAAGCGATTAAGAGATAACCCTTACCCAGTCCCTAGCGGCGCGCCAATCATTCGTACCCGTGCGTGCTGAGCTTGGACCTGACCGCTCTCATCGGTGTAAAACTCAAGCTGCGTGATCGATTGGTTCTCAATATGCAAGGTTGAAAACAGCGCCGGATTTTGCCAATCGAGTCCAAGCACATAAGCCAAAATCATCCGAATCGTGCCGCCATGCATCACCACCAAGGTATCGCGTGAAAGCTCAGCAACAAACGCTTGCCAAGCGTTCACGACGCGATGATAAAAACGCTCTAACGTTTCTGCGCCGGGTAACGGGTGCTGAGCCGGATGCTGCCAAAACGCCTCCAGTGCAGACCACTGCTCACCCACCTCATCAAAAGGAATGCTATCGAGTTGACCAAACGAAATCTCGCGCCATTGAGGCTCTATCGTCACAGGGACCGTAACTGGGGTTGAGACCGAATGGGTGAGTGGACTGGCGGCGCTTTGTTGCTCTTCACCCAACGCCTGCAGGGCTTTAGCAAGATCAGCGCAGCGACGCAGGGGTGAGGTGACGATCGGCAGCAAAGCGTATCCATTGTCCGCCAACGCACGCGCGAACGCCTGTTGGCGCTCCGCCGCCACCGCCACATCCGTATGACCACACAAAGCAGGCTTGCCATCCACTTTGGCGTGACGAACAAGCGAGACTCGGATTGAAGACATCCGCACTCCTACGATTTCAATGAAACAGGCAAACCAGCGGCCACCAGCGTCACCTTGTCTGCCACTTGGGCAATGGCTTGATTCATCCAACCGGCATGATCGACAAAGCGGCGCGAGATTTCGCCCAATGGCACCACGCCCAACCCTACTTCGTTGCTGACTAAGATAATATCCGCGCGGCAGCGCTGAATGCTCGTTACTAACTGCGCCACGCGTTGTTGGGTGTTTTCATCGCTGAACGTCTCGCCGCCGTTGTAAATGACATTGTTCAGCCACAGCGTCAAACAATCGATCAGCACCACATCGTACTGACCAAAGTGGACCAGTTGCTCACTCAACTCAGTGGGACACTCATGCAGGTGCCACCCTTCACCGACGCGCTGAGCTTGATGGTGCGCAATCCGACTGGCCATTTCTTGGTCGAGATGAGTTGCCGTGGCGATGTAGTGTTTTTTGACTACCTCACTCCCCAGCGCGGCGTTACCCGCTTCACACAGCGAGCGAATTTGCGCTTCGGCAAAGCGCGATTTGCCTGAGCGAGCGCCGCCAAGCACCAAATGAATCGTCACCCTGCACCTCCAGTGAGAATGGGGCCACCGAGCGCAAGCAACGTGAGATAACAGAGCAACTCCATGATCTGCTGCGCCGCGCCCAAGCAGTCACCAGTAAAGCCGCCGAGGCGCGCCTGCAACCAGCGTTTAAAACCAAAGCGAAACACCACAGCGACAATCACTAGCGCTAGTACCGCGCCTGCGGATAAAAACAGACAAGGCACTGCCGCCGTCATAAGGAGAATGCCTAATTCAAGCCGAGTTTGACGCTGTGCCAAGGGCTTACTTTTACTGCCACTGAGATCGCTGACATAAGGCATATCGAAAATTAATGAGGCGGCTACCGCACGACTCAAGGTATAGCCGACAATAAGGATCACACCGATGGCAGTGATACTTTGACTCACTTGCTCGATGAGTTCACTCAGCAAAACAAACTTACCCAACAGCGCCATGATAAGTGCACTGGCGCCATAAGTACCGATGCGGCTGTCTTTCATGATCTCAAGGCGGCGCTCGGTGGTCATGCCGCCGCCAATACCATCCGCCATGTCCGTTAGGCCATCTTCATGAAAGGCGCCTGTGAGCATCAAGCTAAACACCATCATGACAAACAGCGCCGCACTGCTGGGCAGCCACCACTGCGCTGCGCCATACACCAAGGCGCACAACGCGCCCAAAATCGCGCCGACCAACGCAAAATAACGCCCGGCTTGGTTCATGCGCGCCTCACTATAAGGCGTCGAAGACGGGATAGGGAGACGCGAGAAAAATCCCAACGCCAAACAAAACAGTTGCCATTGATATTTGCTCGCGCGCCACATTAGACCGTTACTCCGGCTTCTTCAAAGCTCGCCATCGTGTTGTAGAACTCGGCGGCGCTGCGCAGCAAAGGCACGGCCAATACCGCGCCAGTGCCCTCACCTAGGCGCAGCTGCAAGTCAAGCAGCGGCAAAGCTTCCAGTCTTTGCAGCAACAATTGATGACCCGACTCATGCGAGCGGTGGGCAAAAATCATCATCTCTCGGCTTGAAGGTTCAAGTTCGCTTGCCACCAACGCTGCCACACTGACAATGAAACCATCAACTAGCACCGGCACTTTCGCTTTAGCCGCCGCCAAGAAAGCGCCAACCATCTGCACAATCTCAAACCCGCCGACCTCGGCCAATATCTCTTTCACGTCTAGACCGTCACAGCGCGCAACACCTTGAGCAACCAGCGCCACTTTACGCTCGTACTGCTCATCGGTGATGCCCGTTCCGCGGCCGACGCAGCGCTCAACCGGCTCCTTGGTCAAGGCACTCAGCAGGGCCGCCGCGCTACTGGTGTTACCAATGCCCATTTCACCAAACATCACCAGCTCAGAACCAGATGCGATCACCTTATCGACCACCTGCGCCCCCAGACGCAAGCCGTTCTCGACCTGCTCAGAACTCATCGCAGCTTGCTCGGCAAAATTGTGGGTTCTCTCGCCAAGACGCTGAGAGATAAACTGCGCCGAGTCAGACTCCACAGGCAGTAAGATTCCGCAATCAACGACAGTAAGCGCAACATCGTTGGCGCGGCAGAAACAGTTCACCGCAGCGCCACCCGCTAAAAAGTTAAGCACCATTTGCTGCGTCACAGCGCTAGGCGCAATGCTGACGCCCTCATCGGCAATCCCGTGATCGCCGGCAAAGACGATAGCAGCAGGTTGGTTGAGCGTGATGCGCTGCGCGAGTTTTCCCGCTTTGCTGCTTTGTATCAGCGCCAATTGATGGGCGGCTGACTCAAGCAAGCCAAGCGAGCCAAGAGGTTTGGTTTTTTGGTTGATACGGTGCCAAATGGCGTCAGAAAAAGCGTGGTTTAACATGTTATTTGGGCCTAGCTACAGAAAAAACGTCACGGGTCAAAGCGTATTGGCTGCCCCCGAGACGGGAAAGTGGGTTGAGCGACAGAGCATCAATCGTCAGGCGTTTGCCCTCTTCTGTCACGATATTAGGATCAAGGTAAATCTGCTCAATCTTGGCAAAAATAAGGCTTTGCGGGGTATCACCGATCTCTTTGACTTCAAACAGCGAACAACCAAACGCCACCGGGCAACCTTGCACCCGAGGCAGTTCAAAACCGTCAAAGCCAACCAACTCAAGACCGGTGGCTGCCACTTCTGACTCACCATGCTCTAGGGTTGCGGCGGTTTGCGTCACCGACTCGGCTTGCGCCTGATGAGCGATATGCACCACCATTTTTCGGTTTGCTAGTACATTGCGCGTCGTGTCTTTGATCTCGCCACTGGGCTTTTTGCCCACCGAAAACATCAACAGCGGTGGATTACTAGAAATCGGCGTAAAGTACGAAAACGGCGCCAAATTATAGTTTTGCGTGCCTGATTGCGTCAGTGCCCAAGCGATGGGTCTGGGAATCACCGTTTGCGTCATCAAATGATAAATGTCCGCAGGCGGCATGGTCGTCAAGTCAATGTTCATCACGTATCCCTATGGTGAGATTGAATTTTTGTCAGTGTACCGCGAAATACCGTTTTGAACACCCGCCGCCCCTGTTGTGATTGACCATTTGCTGGTCAATTCATCGGTTTTATTGACCTCAACTGGTATTTTTCTCCATTTGTACTATATTTTCATCAATAACGTAGAACGCTTTTGATCAGTAACGTAGAGCGCAAGGAGGTCTGTATGATTGCAAATCGACGTTCAAGTAAACCCAAAAACGGCTCGTCCTCACCCAAGAAAAGCACTCGTCGCTTACCTTTCTCACTCACCTAACCCCGGTTCTTCCACACAAGGACACAAATACACATTAGATCGCGAAAGATAGGATGAGATCATAGACTTTTCACTGATCCTGTAGGATTCTTCGTTCACCTTCCTCGAATTCATGCAAGGCTGACGGTGAACCAGACTGAACACAACCCCAACGAACGTGCACCGCTTGTCGTCATCACGGCAGGCGCCACGGGCCTAATTGGCAACGAGCTAATGAAGCAGATGCTCGAGGCCGAGCCGATCGAGGCTATTTACGCGTTATCTCGTAAAGCCTTGCCCTATTTTCATCCCAAATTAAAGACGCTGATTCACCCTGAACTGGAAGTACAGACGTGGACAGACGACAAACCGACCCCCACCTATGGCTTCATTTGTTTAGGCACCACACGCAAGCAGGCAGGCTCTAAAGAGGCGCTAGAACACGTCGACGTCAAACTGGTGTGTGAGGTCGCGAGCGAAATGAAACTGCTTGGCGTGACGCGTCTCGCGGTTGTCTCGAGTTATGGCGCGTCATCGCGCTCACTGTCTCATTACCTACGCTGTAAAGGAAAAATGGAACTGACCATTGAGCGTATGGGGTTTGAGCAAGTGGTGTTCTTTCGCCCTGGTCCATTAGTGGGGCTAAGAGATAAGCCAAGAAATGATGAACTGGTTTTGCAAGCGGTGCTAAAAGTGGCGCGCCCACTTATGATAGGCCCATTGCGCAAGCTGATTCCCATTCATGCCAGTGACGTCGCGCGAGCCATGCATTACGCACTGTTTGCAAAAGAAAAAGGCCATAGCAGAATCCGCGTCCTCGAAAGCCCAGATATGTTGGCGCTGATTGAGCGTTATCGTTAGCAGTCGATGACTCGTAGCGCCTCTACGTTGGCCGTCGGGTCCTTATTGTCCTTGATTTGTCCTGACGCGCAGAAAATCGTCACCCATTGCCCTAGCTTGAAAGTTTTTCGCCATTTCCCTTGCTTGCGCGCCCTTTCTTGACGGATACTTCACGTCAATCGCACGCAATTTCTGGAGAACCCATGCAATCTGATAATCAACCGACGTTTTTCTTCTTTGATTATGAGACTTGGGGAACCAGCCCTGCCAAAGACAGGCCGAGCCAGTTTGCAGGCGTACGCACCGATATGGATTTCAACATCATCGGTGAGCCGCTGGTGATTTACTGTCAGCCACCTGCCGATTACTTACCCGCGCCAGAAGCGGCGCTCATCACGGGTATCACGCCGCAAACGGCGGTCAGTAAAGGGCTGCCAGAACCTGAATTTATCGCTCAGATTCACGCGCAATTGGCGACGCCCAATACCATTAGCTTGGGCTACAACAGCATTCGTTTTGATGATGAAGTGACGCGCTATACCTGTTACCGCAACTTTATTGATCCCTATGCGTGGAGCTGGCAAAACGGCAACTCTCGCTGGGATCTTTTGGATGTGCTACGCGCTTGTCATGCGTTGCGACCTGAAGGCATCGAGTGGCCAGAAAACGAAGAAGGCTTTATTAGCTTTAAGTTGGAACATTTGTCGGTCGCCAATGGCATTGAACACGCCAACGCGCACGACGCGATGGCGGATGTGATTGCCACCATTGAGATGGCAAAAAAAATCAAAGCCGCACAGCCCAAATTGTTTGATTACTTTTTGTCGATGCGCCACAAACGCAAACTCAATGAGCTGATCGATATTGTCAACATGACCCCCTTGATGCACGTCTCCGGCATGTTAGGCCGAGAGTGCCAATACACCAGTTGGATGGTTCCAGTGGCGTGGCACCCGACCAACCAAAACGCGGTTATCATGGTGGACTTAGCCAAAGATCCTCAGCCACTGTTGGATCTTGATGTCGACGCACTCAACACGCGTTTGTACACCAAGCGAGACGACCTAGGGCCAGATGAACTGCCCGTGCCGGTCAAACTGGTGCATCTCAATAAGTGCCCAATTCTCGCCCCTGCGAAAACCCTCACGGCGGACAATGCCGCTCATATTGGCATCGACCGCGAGCAGTGCTTACAAAACCTAGCCACGCTTCGCCAACACCCAGAAATCCGCGAAAAGTTGATTGGCTTGTACAGTATTGAAAGAGAGTACGCCGCGTCATCCGACGTGGATACTCAGTTGTATGACGGTTTCTTTTCTCCTGCCGACAAAGCAGCCATGGAGATCATTCGCCAAACTGAACCGCAGCAACTCGCAGGTCTAGACATTGAATTCAGTGATCCACGCATCGCCCCGCTACTATTTCGCTACCGCGCACGCCACTACCCATGGACATTGGATGAAAAAGAGCAGCAGCAGTGGGCGGCGCATTGCCGCGAGTACTTCGAAAGTCGCATTGAAAATTACATGATCAATCTGGAAAACTTAGTTCATGAACATGAAAGTGACGAAAAGAAAGTCGCTATCTTAAAATCGGTCTATCAATACGTTCAACAGTTGGTCTCTTAAGGCAACACCGCTCTTATGCCTCGTACTTTATTGCACTACTTCATCTCATTTGGCTTGATTTTTCTCTGCCTGATCGCCGGTCTTAATATTCAGCAATGGCTGAAGACCTCGATTCCCGGCAGCATCATCGGCATGCTTATTTTGTTCTGCTTGATGGCAAGCGGCTTGGTGCCCTCAAAGTGGGTCAAACCCGGTGCGACGCTGTTTATTCGCTATATGGTACTGCTGTTTGTGCCCATCAGTGTCGGCTTGATGGAACACTTCGATCTGCTCTACCACAATGCGTGGCCAATTCTGGCAAGTGCGATTGGTGGCACGGCGATTGTCCTCATCTCTCTGGGCTGGATGCTCGATCGCCTGCTTAAGCGAGGCAACCAATGATGTGGCTACTCGTGACTGTGGTGGTGTTTTTGAGTGCGCGTTGGGTGTGCAGTAGAGTCAACTCACCGTTAATGAACCCGCTGCTGGTCAGCCTAGCGGTTCTTATCCCGCTTCTGACTTGGCTGAGCGTTCCTTTTGAAACCTATTACGAAAGCAATCACTGGATCAATCTCCTGCTGCAGCCTGCGGTTGTGGCCTTGGCCTACCCACTGTATGAGCAGCTCCCTCAAATTCGGGCCAATTGGCGCATCATTATGTTGGCATGCGGCGTGGGTAGCGTCCTGTCAATGGCGACGGCCAGTCTGATTGCCGTTAGCCTAGACACCGACTTAACCTTGATCGCCAGTTTACTCGGCAAATCGGTAACCACACCGATTGCGATGGAAGTCTCTAGCCATTTGGGTGGCGAACCCGCGATTGCAGCGATTTTGGTGCTATTGGTCGGCTTGTTTGGGGCGATTTTTGCCTACCCTATCTATGGGCTGTTAAACATCACCCACCCAATTGCAAAGGGTCTGACCATGGGCACTGTCTCACATGCCCTTGGCACCGCGACCTGTGCGGAGAAAAACGCGCAAGATGCGGCGTTTAGCTCTCTGGCTCTGGTGGTATGTGGCGTGATCACCTCCATATTGGCACCGTCATTTTTTGCTCTGGCACTCTGGTTATCGCACTAGCTGCGGCTAGACAGTGCGCCAGAATTGTGTGACATCACTCATCTATCAGCAAATTTGCACTCGTTACAAACGTAAGTGTGATTTTTATCACTGTATTGTTTGGTGCGTCGCATAGAATGATTGTCCAGTATCACAAGATGTCAACAACCTAGCTATGTTTTCCCTAGCATCGAGCTTGACTCTGAAATAACAACAAAGGATTCACTATGACCAGCCGCATAGAACAAGCCCTGACACAGCTCCCTAGCGACGTTGCCGATTACCTCAAACCCATCGTGCTGAGCGAGTCATTTGATGCCACCCTGTCAGCCGACCAATTTGAGCAGTTTAAAAACATCAGCGGTAAAAACGATGCTGATACGCGAGTGATGCTCTTGCCTGTCGCGGCGGCGTTCTCCTACGCCCCCCTGTCTAAATTCTACGTGGGCGCGATTGTGCGCGGCTTAACGGGTCGCTTATATTTCGGTGCCAACGTTGAGATTGCCGGTGTGCAACTCGGTCAAACGGTACACGCCGAGCAATGTGCCATCAGCCACGCGTGGATGAAAGGCGAGCAAGGCATTTCTGACATCACCATCAACTACAGCCCTTGTGGCCACTGTCGTCAGTTTATGAATGAACTGTCGACGGCAAAAGAACTCACGGTTCAATTGCCTGAACGTGAAGGCAAGACTCTGCACGATTATCTGCCAGAAGCCTTTGGCCCTAGCGATCTCGGCATTGAGTCGGGTTTGATGTCTGAGGTCAATCACGGCTATCACAGTGAAGACGGTGACGAGTTGGTACAAGCGGCTCTGAAAGCGCTGAATATGAGCCACTCACCTTACACTCACAACCTGAGCGGTGTCGCACTCAAAACCACCGATGGGTCGACCTATCTCGGTGCGTACGCTGAAAACGCTGCGTTCAACCCAAGCTTGCCACCACTGCAAGTCGCGTTAATTCAACTGTTGATGGCCGGTAAATCCTTCAGCGACATTGAATCTGGTGCCTTGGCAGAGATGGCCGAAGGCGGAATCAGCCACCTCGCCGACACGCAAGCGACCCTTGAAGTATTAGGACCAGATATTCCGCTGACCTATCTTGCGATCTAAGCTTTAGCGCCGACAAATTGTGCTCGATAATAAAGCGCCTTTTATCCACATAACGTGAGTAAAAGGCGCTTTTTCTGTTTACGGTGGCAGTGTTGTCTGCGAAGACCTATTCTGCCTACAACGAAAAGTAGCGGCTCACTATCGATGCATCAAACGTCAAAGAACGGCGTCGCATCCACTTCTAGCTGACTTGGCGCAATCGCTTTGGCAATCTTGACACTGCTGCGCTTGAGATCGACAAAAGCCACATCAACATAACGCTTGTTCTTGCGCGAGTAAAAGCACTTCACTTCCGGTTTCAGCGGCTCAGATTCATTGGATGTCCAGACGATGCCCACTCGCCCATCACTGAGTTCGACTAACGCCCCCACTGGGTACATACCGATACAGTTGATGAACTTATACACCAAGTCACGATCGAGGTGATTGGGCGTGAGGCTCAATAGAATTTTAAACGCCTCTGCCGAGCTCATTCCACGCTTGTAGACGCGATCCGCGGTGAGGGCATCGTAGATATCCACAATGCAACTCATGCGACCGTGCAGTGGAATTTCATCCCCTTTAAGGCCATTCGGGTAGCCGTTGCCGTCCAGTTTTTCGTGATGCATCAGACAGACATCACGGCTCACATCACTGAGCCCAGTCACGGACATGATCATATCTTTCGCAAACACTTGATGAAGCTTCATGTGCTCAAATTCTTCCGGTGTTAAGCGTGCCGGTTTGTGCAGCACCTTATCATCCACCTTCACTTTGCCCACATCATGAATAATGCCGCCGATCGCCATCTCTTTGAGCATCTCTCTTGGCAATTGCAGATGTTTACCAAAGGTCACCAATAAGGTGGCCACATTGACCGAATGCTCCAATAGATACTCGTCCTTGTTGCGCAGCGCTGAAACACATTGCAGCGCATCGGAGTCCACCAGCGCCGATTCAATCAAATCTTCCGCCCAATCATCAAACTCATCGACATGGACCGTTTTACCATCAAAAGTTTGGGTCAATACGCGATGAGCGAGCCCTTTGGCTTCACGAATAATATTGCTCGCTTTCTTCTGCATGGAAAAACGGCTTTTGGCTTTACGCTTAACTGCCTCGGTCTTCACCGATTCTACCGCCGCAGGTGGCGAAATGTTGTGCGAGTCATCGAATGGCTGTTGCACGGGTTTAAAAGTGCAACCTTTAGCAGACAAACTTTCGTCAACCCAAGCGAATTGGATACCATTTTTGATCAGTTGATTGACGGCTTGCTCTGACGGCACGCGCCCAGCATTTGCTAGGTTCACCTTTTTGTTGTCTTCCAGTGCGGTGACAAACATACCGACGGTTAGAGTGTCGATTGGAATTTTGATGGAATTATTAGGATCGTATTGCATTCTTATTTGATGATTACTCTACAACAAGTCACTTTAAGATTATAACTCTGATTTATGCTACATGCCCAACAAATACATGCAAGAGTCCTAATATAAGTCACAAAATTGAGATGGACGCAAACGTTTGCCTTTTGAGATCTATCCTCGTATGATCAGCGCCAAATTCTACATCTCTAAAAGGTTGATTATGTTTGGTACAGCGACTCGTCAAAATGCAACGCGTGTTCTTCTCCTCGGCTCAGGTGAACTGGGTAAGGAAGTCGCCATTGAGTGTCAGAGACTGGGCTTAGAAGTCATCGCGTGTGACCGCTATGAAGATGCCCCTGCTATGCAAGTCGCGCATCGCAGTTACACACTAGACATGCTTGACGGCGACGCACTGCAAGCCATCATCGACAAAGAGCAGCCTCACTATGTCGTGCCAGAAATTGAAGCGATCGCAACCGACAAGCTGGTGGAGCTTGAAACGCGTGGTCTCAATGTCGTGCCGAGTGCGAAAGCCACACAGTTGACCATGAACCGCGAAGGCATTCGCCGCTTAGCCGCAGAAACACTCTCTCTGACCACCTCTCCATACCGATTTGCCGACAACTATGACGAATTCACCGCAGCGATTGAAGCGGTCGGTCTGCCATGCGTGTGCAAGCCTGTGATGAGTTCATCGGGTAAGGGACAAAGCGTCATTAAGACAGATGCAGACATCGAAAAAGCCTGGGCATACGCTCAAGATGGCGGCCGCACTGGCGCAGGTCGCGTGATTGTTGAAGGCTATATTGATTTTGATTACGAAATCACCCTACTGACGGTACGCGCCGTTGACGGCGTTCATTTCTGCGCCCCAATTGGCCATCGCCAAGAAGATGGCGATTACCGTGAGTCTTGGCAGCCACAAATCATGTCGGATAAGGCGCTAAAAGCGGCGCAGCATGCGGCGCAAAGCGTTGTCGATGCATTAGGCGGCTACGGCATTTTTGGTGTCGAACTCTTTATCAAAGGCGACACGGTGATTTTTAATGAAGTTTCGCCGCGCCCACACGATACCGGCCTGGTCACTTTGATGTCACAAGACAGTTCAGAATTCGCACTGCATGTCCGCGCGTTTACCGGCATGCCAATCAGCAGCATTACTCAATACGGCCCTGCCGCATCTGCCGTCGTGTTAGGTCAAGGCACCTCACAAGACATCCGTTTTGAAGGCATGCAACAGGCACTCAGCGCGCCTCAAACCCAGCTGCGTTTATTCGGTAAACCTGATATCAACGGTCGCCGCCGTCTTGGCGTTGCGATTACACGCCGTGACACCATTGAGCAAGCCATCGAGAGCGCCGTCGAAGCGGCCAGTAAGATCAAGGTGATTTACTGATAGGTTCACGCCTGCCTCTATTTAAGTAATAAAAAACTCTGGTCCGTAATGGCCAGAGTTTTTTATTTTCGCCTATTGTAAGCGCTCCGATCGTCGCCTCATGATGGCGCCTGAATCAAATAGACCTCTTCGGCAAAGCGTGACAAACCGCGCTTCGCAATTTTTGGATGGCGCTCGTCGGCATCATCTCGATAGAGCTTAGTCACTTGATACCCCTCAAACAGGGCACGAACTTCCTGCTCGGCAACACTAAATGGGGGCCCCGCCATCTCTAATTGAGGATAATCTAAGGTGACCAGTAAAATCCGCCCACCGGGTTTAAGTAACGACTGAATTCTTGCCACATAGTCGACACGCATCTCTTCAGGCAGCGCCACTAACGCTGCGCGGTCATAGACCAAATCGACCGGTTTGACGGGCGCGGTAAAGACGTCTCCGGTGTAAATAGAGAGCTCATCGAACTGAAACAGCTCATGCTGACCATTGAGAGGGATCACCAACGGCGTATAAAAGTGCTCGGCGAAAAAGGCGCGCACCGCAATGTTACTCAGCTCCACCCCTTGCACATCACTGTGTTTGGTGGCGAGCCACACCAAATCTTCTGATTTACCACACAGAGGCACAAATACGTTTTCGTCTGCGCTGGGGTTGGTCGCTGGCCAGTATTGAATCAGCAGTGGATTCACGTCTTCCAAGTGGAAACCAATCTCATTGGATGCCCATCTGGCATGCCAAAACTCTGGATCTTTCATTCTCTTTCTCTTTCGATGACTGACGTGCCATAGCCTAACGGAAAGTCAGCCTTCGTGGTAGGTGGCATAAGGCATTCTGCGATGGAGTCTGGTCATAATTGGTTACAACTAGCGGATGAACTTAAGCAAAAACGCACAATCCAACCAAGGTAAGTTAATGAAATTGAGACCAACATCATAATTCAAAAGTTTATCGAATAGCGGACCTTGGAAAGGCCATTTCCATCCCAAGATCTTAATCAGACACGTAGCACTTAGCGGTTCCTTTTTCCTCCATTTTCTAAGCGACTACGATTCTAAGGAGAGTGAATGAGCGTATTCTTGCGTACCACTGCACTGATGCTGTTAATGCTCAGCCGCGCCCCGGCGTTTGCCGCGATCCCTATGGCCCCTGACCGAGATGAAGGACCCAGTACTAAGCAAAACCAAGTCAGCCCTAAAGCGTTTAAACACAACTTGAGCGGTTTGTACGGCATTAAATCAACCGACGCCTCACCCACTCAACCCTATTCAGATTTTGACGTGCTCTACAGCAAAGCGCACCAAGCGCAAGCGGAGCTCGAAACCTTATGTAAAAGTACCGCACTGTTAACCTCCACCGACGCTTACTTTGCTGGCGTAAAATCAAGCCAGCGAGCACAAGAGAAAATTGCCCATGAGCTCGACGGTCAAGTGGATCGCATCACCGACCTTGCCAGAGCCACCATAGTGGCGCACGATATTGATAGCTTGATGTCCGCCTATGAAGCATTAGCGCGTGAAACTACGGTAGTCAAAGTAAAGAACCGTTTTAAGAGCCCACAAGCATCAGGCTATCGTGACTTGAATATTTTGGTTCAACTGCCAAAAACTCAATTGGTTGCAGAAGTGCAACTGCACCTCAAAGCCATTGCGGACGTCAAAAATGGCGCAGAGCACGATATTTATGAGCAGATTCAGCTGATTGAGCGTCAAGCCGCCGCCGAATCGCGCCCGCTTAATGACATTGAAATGGCCAAGGTCGATAAAATGCGCAAGCTCTCTAAAGCGCTGTATCAAGACGCTTGGCACCCCTACCTCACTACGCATCTTAGCGCTGCCTAATTAATTTGGTTCAGTTCTCCTCATTAATGGGCAAACAAGGGTCAAGACCCTGTTTGCCTCACAACTTGCTCACTCCTGCTTGACGCATTCAGCGAATCGGTTACCCTTTTGTATAGTCAATAATGGATGGCGTGTCCCTCTGAAATCAGTGAGCTTATGAGTCAATCACCGTTATACCTGCAAATCAAACACTACATCGAACAACAGATCAGCTCGGGTCATTGGCCAGTTGGTCACCAAATCACCACCGAGCTTGAGTTAACCAAGCAGTTCAATGTCAGCCGTATGACGGTAAACAAAGCGATTCGCGATCTGGTTGCTGAGGGCAAACTTCAGCGCCGACCTCGATTGGGCACGTTTGTTTGTGCACCAGATGAGAAAGCGGAGTCACCGCTGCTTGATATTCGTAATATCGCAGAAGAGGTCGCGCAGCGAGGCAAAGCCTACTCCAGTAAAGTGATTAAGCAGGTCGAGTTATTGGCCGACGGCGTGATTGCGACCAAGCTGGGGGTGATGCTCGATACCAAGGTGTTTTACAGTGAAATCATTCACTTTGAGGACAACTCCCCCATTCAATACGAACTGCGCTGGGTCAACGAGGCGTATGCGCCCGACTATCTCTCGCAGGACTTCACCACCTTAACGCCCAACCAATACCTTTCTCAGCACTGCCCGCTCAGTGCGATTGAACACACAGTGGAAGCGATCGTGGCAGATGATAAAGTCCGCAGCGCATTAAAGTTGGCGGCGAACGAGCCCTGTTTGCTGCTCAATCGCCGTACCTGGAGCCAAGATAAACTGGTCAGTACCGCGTTACTTTATCACCCCGGTACGCGTTACAAACTCAGCTCTAAAGTGACCTTCTGACCGTTTGAAATTGGTCTAGTGATCACATTTTCATAACATCACACTTGATCATTTGACTACTCAAGAATCATTATTTGTATATACATTTAAATCTATGAGTCTATCGAATGTTCTCCTCTGAGCTACCCCACTACGACTTGGTGCTCTGCAATGCTCGACTCGTCACGATGTGTGAGGGCGAGAGCGGCTATCAAGTCAGCGCGCCGACCAGTATCGGTATTGTGCAAGGTAAAATCGCCTTCATTGGCGACATCCAACCGCAGCCCGAACGCTATGATTGCCAAGGCCAACTGGTGACGCCGGGCTTGATTGATTGCCATACCCATCTGATTCATGCCGGTAGCCGAGCGCACGAATTTGAAATGCGGTTGTGCGGCGCCAGTTATCAAACCATCGCTGAGCAAGGCGACGGCATTCTCGCAACCGTGAAAGCCACTCGAGAGGCGAGCGAACAGACGCTCACTGAACTCGCGCTGCCTCGTTTGGATGGACTGCTGCGCACCGGTGTCACCTCAGTGGAAATTAAATCCGGTTATGGCCTAACGCTCGCCGATGAGCTGAAAATGTTGCGCGCGGCCAAAGCACTAGAGCAGCACCGTAAGGTGCGCGTGACGCCCACCCTGCTTGCCGCCCATGCGGTGCCACCAGAATACCAAGGGCGCGCCGACGATTACGTTGACTATATTTGCCAAGCGATCATTCCTGCCGTGGCTGACGAGCAGCTTGCCACTAGTGTGGATGTCTTCTGTGAATCCATCGGCTTTTCACTGGCGCAAACCGAGCGTGTCTTCCAATGTGCGACCACGCATGGGCTCGCGATTAAAGGGCATACTGAGCAACTGTCGAACCTTGGCGGCAGTGCGTTAACGGCAAAGTACTCTGGGCTATCAGCGGATCATATTGAGTACCTGGATGAGAGCGGCGTGAATGCACTTGCTCAATCAGGCACTGTTGCCACCTTGCTACCCGGCGCGTTTTACTTTTTAAAAGAGACGCAGCGACCACCGATAGACTCTTTACGCCAAGCCGGCGTCCCTATGGCGCTCGCGACAGACTTCAACCCCGGCACCTCGCCGTTTGCTGACTTAACCATGATGATGAACATGGCGTGCACCTTTTTTGGCTTAACGCCGCAAGAAGCGCTGCGCGGTGTCACCTGCCACGCCGCGAAAGCGCTGGGCTATGGACAGACACGTGGGCAGATAGCACCAGGCTTTGACGCTGATCTTGCGATTTGGGACATCGCCCACCCAGCAGATCTTAGTTACCAGCAAGGCATGCCGCGTTTAACCGCTCGTGTTGTATTGGGAGAGCTCAATCATGCCTAATCAACCTCAGTCATCTTTTCACTGGCAAGGGCGCGATGACAAAGAAGATGGCGCACTGGGTCAGCGCGTGCATCATGTCGTCAACTCTACCACTAGCGACGCGCTCAGTGAGCACACTCAAGATGCCATTGCCCTATTGGGTTTTGCCTGTGATGAAGGCGTGGCACGTAACAAAGGACGAGTCGGCGCCGCCAATGGGCCAGATGCGATTCGCCAAGCATTGGCAAACCTCGCGTGGCATGAATCGACCCCTTGGCTGGACTTAGGGAATGTCACCTGCACCCAAGGCCAGCTTGAGGCGGCGCAGCATGAGTGCGCGCAGCACATTGCACTCGCACTCGAGCACAGCAAAGTGATCACCTTAGGTGGTGGGCATGAAGTGGCGTGGGCCTCTTTTCAGGGGTTAGCGAGCTTTCTTCAGCGCCACTTAGATAAAACGTCGCCTGCAACAACGACTCAAGGCGAAGCTCAACAGCAGCAGATCGCACCGAAGATAGGCATCATCAATTTTGATGCCCATTTTGATTTGCGCACCTTTGATACCCAAGACACGCAGCCGAGCTCAGGCACGCCATTTCATCAAATGTCTCGCTACTGCCAAGCGCATAAGTGGCCCTTTCAGTACGCGTGCATTGGCGTAAGCCGCGCGAGCAATACCGCCGCGCTGTTTCAACGCGCGGATGAACTGGGCGTCTTGTACATCGAAGACACCGAGCTCGCGCCTTACTCACTCAAAACCCCACTCGAGCTGTTGCGCCAATTTATCGAGCAGTGCGATCACCTCTATCTCACTATCGATCTGGATGTGTTTCCTGCCGCCACGGTACCGGGCGTGAGCGCACCAGCCGCTAGGGGCGTGAGCCTTGATACCTTGTCGCCACTTTTACAGCTCTGTCTTGCTCAGCCTGAAAAGCTGCGTCTAGCCGACATTGCCGAATACAACCCTAAATTTGACATCGACCAGCAAACGGCGCGATTCGCAGCCCGCTTATGCTGGGACATAGCTAAGGCCATGGTGAACACACCAAGCCAGACTAAACAACCGAACAAGGAGTTCCCCCAATGAGTCAACCGACCAAGCATCACAACCCGCGCCTTGATACGGCGCGTACCATTCGCGCGCCACATGGCACAACCTTGCGCGCGAAGTCTTGGCTCACCGAAGCGCCACTGCGTATGTTGATGAATAATTTGGACCCCGATGTGGCCGAGCACCCACACGCACTCGTCGTGTATGGCGGTATCGGGCGTGCGGCGCGCGATTGGGCGTGTTATGACAAAATCGTCGAGGTGCTGGAGCGCCTTGAAGAAGACCAAACCCTAGTGGTGCAATCGGGCAAGCCTGTTGGTGTTTTCCCTACTCATAAAAATGCGCCACGCGTACTGATCGCCAACTCAAATCTCGTTCCCCATTGGGCCAACTGGGAGCACTTTAATGAGCTCGATAAGCAAGGGCTGATGATGTACGGTCAAATGACGGCAGGCAGTTGGATTTACATCGGTTCACAAGGGATCGTCCAAGGCACCTATGAAACCTTTGTCGCGGTAGCCAAACAACACTTCTCTGGTGATGCCAGTGGCCGTTGGGTGCTTACCGGAGGCTTAGGCGGCATGGGCGGTGCGCAGCCGTTGGCCGCGACGATGGCGGGCTTTTCGATGATCGCCGTTGAATGTGATGAATCTCGAATCGATTACCGTCTGCGCACGGGCTACGTCGACAAGAAAGCGACCTCGCTCGATGAAGCACTAGCAATGATCGCAGACGCCACCTCGCCGATTTCTGTTGGCTTACTGGGCAACGCCGCCGATATTTTCCCTCAGTTGGTTGAACGCGGTATTACACCGGATGTCGTCACCGATCAAACCTCGGCGCACGATCCTCTAAATGGCTACTTGCCCTCTGGATGGACGATGGCACACGTTGCGACAATGCGCTCACAAGATGAAGCCGCCGTGGTGAAAGCGGCCAAGCAATCCATGGCGCGCCAAGTGCAAGCGATGCTCGATTTGCAATCACGCGGCGCCGCTACCCTAGATTACGGCAACAACATCCGCCAAATGGCGCTTGAAGAGGGCGTCGAAAATGCGTTTGATTTCCCTGGCTTTGTCCCTGCCTATATTCGCCCACTGTTCTGCGAAGGGATTGGACCATTTCGCTGGGCGGCGCTCTCTGGCGATCCGGAAGATATCTACAAAACCGACCAAAAAGTGAAAGAGCTGATCCCCGATAACCCCCATCTGCACCATTGGCTCGATATGGCGCGCGAGCGCATTCAATTCCAAGGTTTACCGGCACGTATTTGTTGGGTGGGCCTTAAAGATCGCGAGCGTCTTGGCCAAGCATTCAATGAAATGGTCAAAAACGGCGAACTCAAAGCGCCGATTGTGATTGGCCGCGATCACCTTGATTCTGGCTCGGTGGCCAGCCCGAACCGTGAAACAGAAGGCATGATGGATGGCTCTGACGCCGTCTCAGATTGGCCTCTATTGAATGCACTACTCAATACCGCAGGCGGCGCCACTTGGGTGTCGCTGCATCATGGCGGCGGTGTTGGTATGGGCTTTTCACAACACTCGGGTATGGTTATTTGCTGTGATGGCAGCCAAGATGCCAGCGAGCGAATTGCACGTGTCCTGCACAATGACCCTGCAACAGGGGTAATGCGCCATGCGGATGCAGGCTACGATATCGCGAAAAAATGCGCCGCAGAGCAAGGATTAGATCTTCCTATGCTCAATGAAGAACTGAAAAAGCTAAAATAACCCGCGCACGAGAAGGAATATGAACATGCTCAACTTACTGTTAAAGCCGGGACAGCTCAGCTTACATCAATTGCGCCACATCAGTCGCAGCCCAGTTAACCTTTCACTGGACGACAGCGCCATCCCTGCCATTGAAGAGAGTACGCAGGTGGTGGAACAGGTGATCGCGGAAAATCGCACCGTCTATGGCATCAACACCGGTTTTGGCTTACTGGCCAACACGCGTATTGCGCCTGAAGATCTAGAAACCTTGCAAAAGAGTATTGTGCTGTCACACGCTGCCGGCATTGGCGAGCTGATGGCAGATGAAACCGTACGTTTGATGATGGTGCTCAAAATCAATAGCTTATCGCGTGGCTACTCAGGGATCCGCCTAAGTGTCATCCAAGCGCTTATCGAGCTGGTCAACGCGCAAGTCTACCCTTGTGTGCCGCAAAAAGGCTCCGTTGGTGCCTCGGGTGATTTAGCGCCGCTGGCTCACATGAGCACCGTGTTGCTTGGTGAAGGACAAGCGCGTCACAACGGCAAGATCATTTCAGGTCTTGAAGCCCTGAAGATCGCGGGTCTAAAACCTATCACGTTAGCGCCAAAAGAGGGCCTTGCTCTGCTCAACGGCACGCAAGCCTCCACCGCCTTCGCGTTGGAAGGTCTTTTTGCAGCCGAAGATCTGTTTGCTTCAGCAACCGTGTGCGGCGCGATGTCGGTGGAAGCAGCGCTTGGCAGTCGTCGTCCGTTTGATCCGCGCATTCATCGTGTGCGGGGTCATCGCGGACAGATGGACGCTGCTGCTGCGTATCGTCACCTGCTTGATAACAGCAGTGAAATCGGTGAATCGCACAATGGCTGCGAAAAGGTGCAAGACCCATACTCCCTCCGCTGCCAGCCTCAGGTGATGGGCGCGTGTTTGCAGCAGATTCGTAACGCGGCCGATGTATTGCAGGTAGAGGCCAACTCCGTCTCAGACAACCCCTTGGTGTTTGCCGACGATGGCGACATCATCTCTGGCGGTAACTTTCACGCCGAGCCGGTGGCGATGGCCGCAGATAACTTGGCGCTCGCCATTGCCGAAATTGGTAGCCTTTCAGAGCGTCGTATGGCGCTACTTATTGACAGCGCGCTCAGCAAACTACCGCCATTTTTGGTCGACAACGGCGGCGTGAACTCGGGCTTTATGATTGCTCAAGTCACCTCTGCGGCACTGGCAAGCGAAAACAAAACCTTGGCTCACCCAGCCTCGGTGGACAGCTTGCCAACCTCAGCGAACCAGGAAGATCACGTGTCGATGGCGACATTTGCTGGCCGTCGCCTCAAAGACATGGGGGAAAATACCCGCGGTATCTTAGCCGTTGAGTACCTATCTGCCGCGCAAGGGATCGATTTTCGCTCCCCGCTCTCCTCTTCCCCACGTATTGAAGAGGCCAAGCAAATCTTGCGCGAGAAAGTCAGCTTCTACGACAAAGATCGCTACTTCGCCCCTGATATCGAAAAAGCCAATAGCCTGCTCAAAATGGCCGTTCATAACCATCTGATGCCACAAGAGATCCTGCCAAGCATCTAACCCTCTACGCTCAAACGTAATGCCTAGAATGCCACCTGCGTTCTAGGCCCATCTCAAAACGAGTCATGGTTTGGTGAAAATTCAACTGGATCGACCATTGAAATCAAATCGTCATATATAATCACGGCAGTTTTGGCTAAGTAGCGTACATTATGTTTTTAACTCCTTATTTTTCTAGCAACGACAAGCAATTCCAATTCACTCGCCTTCAGGCCAGTCATTTCGCCAAAAAAGTGGCCGGTGACTACAACCCTATTCACGATGAAGACAACAAGCGCTTCTGTGTACCCGGTGATCTATTGTTTGCTGTGCTGCTACAAAAAGAAGGCGTCAGCCAGAAGATGCGTTTTGACTTCTCAGGTATGGTGAACGATGGCATTGCCCTGCACATTGAGAACAAATGCAGCAAAGAAGCCGCGGTGGTTGATGCCAACGGTAAAGAATACCTGCACATGAACCGTGAAGGCGCAGTGAGCCACGATCCCGCGTTCATTGAGCACGTTGTGACAAACTACGTACAGTTCTCCGGCATGAACTTCCCTCACATCATGGTGCCTCTGATGGAAGAGCAGCAGATGATGATCAACTGCCAGCGTCCTTTGGTGATTTACGAAAGCATGGAAGTAGAATTTGCCCGCCTAGACCTGACCCACCCAGAAGTCAGCTTTGCCGGCGCCACCTTTGATGTTGAAGGTAAACGCGGCGTTGTTACACTCAACTTTGATTTTAAAGAAGATGGCGAAATTGTCGGCAAAGGTGTCAAGCGCATGGTGGCCAGCGGCCTGAAGCCATACAACCAAGCCGACATCGATGATTTGGTAAATCGCTTCAATGAGCGTAAAGACGCGTTTCTTGCTCAGTTTAGTGTTGCTGCGTGATTAGTTAGGATCATTACATAGCGATTGATAAAACTACGCCCCACAATAGTGGGGCGTAGTTTTTGTATGTGTGACGATAGTTATTTTTTATATGGATTTAATCTAACACGCTTTTGGACAGAAATGAGTTTCGGAAAATTGAATATTAGCAAAGCATGAATAGCTTGAGGTATGGCAAAGTGAAAAAAGCCCACTGTCAGAACTCAATTAGCCAGGCTGTTGGGTATCTAGCTCCGGTTCTATTTGGCTAAAAGTTAGTTTATGTTTGCCATCTTGACTACTAAAAGTGAAATTAACTTTATTTGTATTGTCGGTCAGCCCATTTTCGTTAAAATCTTTAAGACTTAAGTTACCCCACATATCTTCATAGCAAATAGCCATAACCTTGAAATCATACTTCCCATTGAGCAGATAATTACCAAAAGAGCCTTTAGATAAGGTATTCGAAATTCCAGATAACAGAGACAATTCTGTTCTATTGTCATCCTCTGAGCTGATTTGCTCAATACCTATCCAACGGTGTACTTTGTATTTCATCTCGCTAAATTTGATGCCGTTAGTTGTAATCTCGTTCTTGCCTATGTTATTGACATGATCTGTAAGTTGAATCAGACTTTGTATTGACCTTGCATATTCAACTCTTGTCATTTGAGACAAAGCCGCTTCATCGGACATCATTGATCGGAAAGTAGCTAAACTTTCCTCTAAGCAAAAGCCCATCGCACTCGAAACCATTTTAAACCATTCACTACCGCTACACTGATCTTTTAAATAGTGTTCAGTAACATCTTTATAGTAATAACATTTGCTGGAAACACTAAGGGCAGAGATATTTGGATTGGTAAAAAATATGTCTTCATCTTCATTCTTGTGGTAACGAGCCAATTCATTCCCACTTACATCAGTAGAAAACGCAAAGAGCACAGTTGGAGAGAGCCCTCCGATAGATTTATATCTAGAAAATTTATCAACTGTCGACTTCAACTCTGTTGAAGTAAGCTTACTTTTAACCTCAAAGTTATATTTTACGGCCTCGACTGGTACAAAGGACAAGTCACTTTTCATATACGATGGCAATATCTCGTTGTCATAAATTAATATGTCCGTTTCATTCGATTGCTCACCTTTCGAGTTTTCAATTATTCCTCTGGTAATGTTGTACCTATGAGGAATAACTTCTTTTAGCAGGTCTGATAGCTCATTTTCATTCAAACCACCTTTAACGCCATTGTGAACTATGTCTTTGTTTACACAAAATTCACTTTTCATAGTGTTGATTTTTTCGTTAACTTTTCTAGCTATAATACTCATTTGCTAAATCCTAAGCCCACTGAATAGGTCGAAATATTCTACACAATGTATATGTGTTGCTCATACTTTAAAAGTTGCATTTCTAGTATGAGTAATTATGGTTTTGTGAGCCCTGATGGGTCAGTCGAATTTACCCCTGTGATACAACACGGGGATTCAAGACGAACAGCATTAGAAGAATGGATAATTTTTAGTAGGGCAAAACCCCATGAACAGCATATGAATGAGTAAAAGGTTTATCCAACAATGGGCATTTCCGAGCCATCCACTAGGCACCTCTAATACCACCAAATATTAACGCTCCAATCACCTTACCACTAAATCCACCGGCGCACGCTCTGCTTGTAATCAATAAACGCTTGGCCAAAACGTTGCTCTAAGGCGCGCTCTTCGGGTTCGATTTGGAAACGATTGATGTAGAGGACAAAGCCGAACGATAGCAGGATGGAGAGCAGGTTTTGTTGCCAGTAGGCAAAGCCGAACAGCAGAAGGAATAAGCCTAAGTACATCGGGTTGCGCGTGATGCTGTAAATGCCCTTCACGACCATTTGTGATGTTTCGTGGGGCTTTTGTGGGTGAACGGTAGTTTTGGCGCGTTTGAAGGCGATAATGCCTGTGATCCCCACGTAGCCAGCGCAAACAAAACAGATCGCAAACACGGTAAAGCCAAACGGCAGTGGAAAGCGCAACGTTGGGAAGAGCTGAGCGACTTTAGCAATCACAACAAACATCGCAATAAATACCGCGACGGGAGGGATCTTAAGTTCGAGCTTTTGCATCTTGGTTCTCCACTGCTTTGTTTTGGGGAGTGTTATTACCCGCCAATATGATAAAAATAGCCCAGATGCGAGTTCTGGGCTATTGAGAGCGTGACCTAGCTTGAGATCAGTTTATACGATTTGTAACAGCGCCTGTAACGGGTGCTGAGTCACCTGTGATTCAAAGCGTTTGACCTGACTGCGGCATGAGTAGCCGGTGATCAAACAGCGCTCTTTAGGCAATGCGTCTAAGTTGGGCTTCCAGCTCAGTTGATAAATGTCTTTCGACATGGTGAGCTTATCCACCTCGTGACCAAACGTCCCCGCCATACCACAGCAGCCCACTGGCACGGTATTTAGCTTGGCGCCGAAATGAGTAAAGATGGCGCCCCACTCTTTCTCAGCGTTTGGCATCTTGGTTTTCTCGGTGCAGTGCGCAAACAGATACCAAGGTTCGTCATTATTGGCTGAATCACGGGTTGAGTTGTTGACCTCAAACTCTGACAATTTCGGATAGAGCCACTCATGCACGGTCAACACCTCAAAATCGCCGCGCGCCTCACCAAGTACCTCTTTATATTCGTCGCGGTAACAAAGAACCAACGCAGGATCGACGCCGACTAAAGGCACGCCGACATCGGCCACTTGCTCTAAGAAGGCGGCGGTGTTTTTCGCGCTTGAGGCAAACTGCTTCAAAAAGCCTTTGATATGCTGGGCTTTGCCGTTGGGCTTAAACGGCAGCAAAATCGGCGTTTTACCGAGCTTTTGTACCAACTTGGCAAAATCTTCCACAACTTGCGCGTCGTAGTAACTGGTGAATGGGTCTTGCACGATCACGACGTGATTTTGCTTGTCATCCGCAGAGAGCGCTGCAAGCTCTTGAAGATTAAACGGCTTAAGCGCGGATAAGCGCGATTTGAGCGTCGGTGTTGAGAGCAAAGGCGCATCGACATAACCGACGGTGGCAGCCGTCATCTCTTGCACCCACTTTTGGCTAAGAACGCCGTTGACCAACTTAGGCGCTTTAGCCATCAAAGGCAGCATGGTTTCAATGTTCGCCACCAGATAATCTTTCGCTGGACGCTGATAACGTGAGTAGTAGATGTTTAAAAAGCGCGAGCGGAAGCTCGGCACATCGACTTTAATCGGACACTGGCTCGCACACGCTTTACAGGCCAAACAGCCACTCATCGCCTCAAACACCTCGTGAGAGAAATCGTATTCGTGACGCTTGTTGAGTGTATTGCGGACACGGTCGATCATAGTCTTGATGCTTGGCGTGCGCTCTAGCGTCTGCTTTTCCAGGTCGAGCACATCAATGTTTTGCTCACTTAACTGGCGCAACCACTCTCGCACTATCCCTGCACGTCCTTTTGGCGAGTGACGGCGATCGGCAGTGACCTTCATCGACGGGCACATTGGCGAAGCGGTGTCATAGTTAAAACAGAGACCGTTGCCGTTACACTCCATTGCTTGCTTAAAGCTGTCTCGCACTTGTACATCGATTTGGCGATCATAGTAGCCGCGTTTGGTATCGGTCACTTTAACCAAAGACTCTTGGCTATCGAGCGGCGTACATATTTTGCCAGGGTTCATTTTGTTGTGTGGGTCAAAGGCGGCTTTAACACGGCGCAGCTCAGTAAAGAGCTCTTGACCGAAGAACTCCGGACCGTATTCAGAGCGGAAGCCTTTACCATGCTCGCCCCACATAAGACCGCCGTATTTGGCCACAAGCTTCACCACCTCATCGGAGATCTGGTGCATCAGCGCTTCTTGTTTCGGATCGCACAAGTCCAACGCAGGACGCACATGCAATACCCCCGCATCCACGTGGCCAAACATGCCGTAATTCAGCTGTTTGTCATCCAACAGTTGGCGAAACTCTGAGATAAAATCGGCCAAGTTTTCTGGTGGCACACACGTATCTTCGGCAAACGCGACCGGCTTTGCGCGTCCTTTCGCCGCGCCGAGCAAGCCCACCGCTTTTTTACGCATATTGTAAATACGGCCAATACTCGCCAAATCATCACACACTTGGTAGCCAATGATCCCAGCTTCACCCGCTGCGAGCATCTCTTCTAGACGGGCGGTTAAGTCACTCACTTGTTGTGCGACTTCCTGCTCATCTTGCCCGGCGAACTCCACCATGTTGATGCCCTGCATCTCTTTGCCCGGGACATCGGCTAACAGATCGCTGACAGTGTGCCAAACAATGTCTTCTTTGGCTAAGTTGAGCACTTTAGAGTCCACCGTCTCAACGGAGAGCGCTTTGGCTTCCACCATAAACGGCGCATTGCGCAAGGCAGAATCAAACGTGTCGTATTTTACGTTAACTAGGGTACGCGCTTTAGGAATTGGCGTGAGATTGAGCTTGGCTTCGGTGATAAAAGCGAGCGAGCCTTCTGCGCCGCACAGCACACGGGTAATATCGAAGGTATCGTTTGCTTCATCAAACGCATTTTTTAAATCGTAACCCGTTAAGAAACGGTTAAGCGGCGGGAATTTAGCGTTAATCTGCGCGCGTTTGTCGCGGCACACTTGCTCAGTGACCGTTAACGCTTTATGCGCGTACTCGCCCTCTTTCGGTAGCCCATGAGATAAGTCCGACTCAAGAATCGAACCATCGGCAAACACCGCTTGCAATGACAGGACATGATCAGAGGTTTTACCATATTTGAGTGACCCCTGCCCCGAGGCATCGGTATTGATCATGCCACCCAAGGTTGCGCGGTTACTGGTGGAAAGATCTGGCGAGAAGAAGTAGCCGTATGGGCGCACCGCATCATTGAGCTGATCTTTAATCACGCCGGTTTGGACTCGCACCCACCCCTCTTCGGAGTTGATTTCGAGAATCTTATTCATGTAGCGCGACAAATCGACCACGATGCCTTTCGTCAGCGATTGACCATTAGTTCCGGTACCGCCACCACGCGGTGAAAAGGTGACACGTTCATAGGCGGCTTTGCTGCCGAGTTGACCAATCAGCGCGACATCTTGCGTCGATTTCGGGTGGATAACGGCTTGCGGTAGTTGCTGATAGACGCTGTTGTCGGTGGCGACAGCGAGGCGACTTGAGTATTGGCTTTCGATATCGCCGCTGAAACCGGCGAGTTTTAATTCATCAAGAAAACCGAGGACGACGGGATCGACATCTGGTTGAGAGTGTAATCTTGGTAACATTTGCTTCCTGCCCCTACTGCGCTGATCCTATCAGCATTGGGTTCGATACATTCGGGTTATAATTTGAGTTAGGTCACTTTACAACATTTAAAAGGGTGATCAAAACAGAAATGCAGTGTCAAATTGGAACTTCTCGCAATTCTTTCCCACACTTAGAAATCATGGACTTGATTTAAAGTGCTTTTATGAGCGATTCATCAATGAAGAAAAACAAAATCATCACGACAGAAGACATTCTCCTTAAGTTATGCCAGTCCGTTTCTGGCGTTATGACCTCTGCGACCAGCTCTCAAATTACCTACTCTGCCATGGTGCAGAAAATCACCAAGACCAGCCTAAAACCGGACTTCGGTTGTTTTGTCCTCTTTGATGGTGGTTTTTCTGGGTTGGTGGTGATCAACTTTACGGCCAAAGCCGCGCTTGAGGTGTACACCAACTACATGCGCAATATGGGGATGCCGGAAGAAGAGCTCGCCGTCACTCACACCTCCGACGAAGTGGCCGATGTACTGGGTGAGCTGATGAACCAGCTCGTCGGTGCGTTCACCAACCAAGTGCGCAAAGATCTGCAAACCCACATCACGCAGAACCAACCTAAAATGCTGTCACTCAACAAACAAGTGATTCTGTCGGTCGATACCAACCTTGATCGTCCTCAAGCGCGACGTGTGACCTTCTCGACTGAGAAAGGCAACATCTTCTACTTAGAGTTGGCGATGGATAAGACTGAGTTTATTCAGCTCGAAGAATTTGAAAGCCACGACGAAGATGAAACGCCAGACAGCATCCTAGAGAGAGCGCGCCAAGAGATGCAGGACAAAGAGAAAAAATCGACCGATAAAAATGACGATGCCGATGACATCTTCGCCGAACTAGGTATCTAAATCCGCCAACTTTTCAGCCCAGCGGTTTTTACCCCCTTCAAACGCCATCGACTTTTCGGTGGCGTTTTCCTACATCACCATTTCCGTTTTATGACAGAACACGTTAAAATAGCCGACTTTGTTAAATTAGTTACCCCTTAGCTGTCGATGGATAAACAAAAAGCCCTCAAAAAAATAGCGAAGTGTCTGGAGCTCGGAAACTCAGCCAACGTTAACGAAGCCGCCAATGCCATCAAGATGGCACATCGCTTGATGCTCAAATATGGTCTCGACAAGGACGATATCGAGTTTATCAAGATGGGCAAAACCCAATCGACACACTTACTCCCTGCCAATGTCAGCTCGAATCTGCTGCGCATCATCCGTGGTATCAACACCAAATTCGGCGTTGAGGCAGTGCTGTTAAACCATAAGGGTTTAAAACGCGTGGAGTTTATTGGCGAAGCGGATCGCGCCATCTTCGCCGCCTTCGCTTTTGACATCGTATACCGCGAAATGAACGAACAGACCGGTCGTTTCAGAAACAGTTTTGCAGGCACCGGGACATCTAACGCCGAAGTCACTCGCCGCGTGAACTCGTTTTTGTCTGGATGGGTGGAAGGTGCGTTGGAAAAACTGCCGATCATCTCTCCAGATGAAGAGTCTGCGAAAAAAATCGATGACTACATCGATAAAGAGTTTCAAAACATCGATCGTGAAACCTTCAAGCAGCAGCTGCGTGAAGCGATGAAAAACATCACAGAAGATTACGAAGTGGGTCTTAAGAAAGGTCGAACCGTATCGGTCAATCGCCCGATCGATGGTGGACAAGCGCCAAAACTGCTGCGTTAACCCAAGAGTGCGTTAGCCCAAGAGTGTGCTAGCTCGATGCTTCAACGCTAGATCGGCAACGGCATGAGAGAAAAGCGACGCCGCGCACTCATCAACTTGGTTAAGAGGCATACACATCTTTGCGCGGCTGAGTATAATCAAAGGTATCACTGGTCAACTTTACCAAACGGACGTTGTTTTTGACTCGATTTGCGGCTTTACTTTTCCTTATTCTGAGCACCTCACTCTGGGCCAATACGCTTGAAGAGCTTCAGCAGCAGGCCCAAGCGAATAATGTTCACGCTCAGTTCCAACTCGCCAGCACTTACCTTGCACAAGAAAACCCCGATCAACAAACGATCGATGATGCCCTCTATTGGCTCGAAACATCGGCGCAAGGGGGTAACCGTCAAGCTGCGTTTGAATTAGCCAGCTTGTCGCTTGATAATAACAGCGTCAGACCCGACCTAGAAAAAGCCCTCTTCTGGCTTACGAAATTGGCATTGGCCGATGACGCTCAAGCTCAGCTGCAACTTGGCCGAGTCTATGAGCAACTGTCAGTACAACCCGACAACCTTGATCTTGCCAAGGTGTGGTTTCAACTCGCTGCGCAAAATGCCACTGACCCAAGCTTACAAAGTGACGCCGAAAACGGATACAACCGTGTCTTAGAAGCACAATTTAACGCCAGGAGAGCCAAGCAAGTGGCGGCCATCAGTCAACTAGACGTTGCCTTTGACGATGAATCCATCACCCTCAGCCCTCAAGCCCAAACCATCGACGCCAGCCAAGAGCACGATGGTGTTTTGTTCAGCTTGATGGGTCTTTGCCTGCTAACAAGTGGCCTTTGCATTTGGCTGTGGCGCAAGCAAAGAGGTTTAGTACGCCAGCGCACCGCGACTGAGCAACAAGGCCATGCTCAAGCGTCTAAAATGCAAACCAGAGTTAAAGAGCAAGATGCTCTGCTCAAGCAGCAAAAGCGCCAGCTTGAAACTCTCTACCGTGAATTTAAAAAGCTGCAAGGGCAAAGCAAGGTTTCTCCCACTCGTCCAACGCAGAGCAAACCTGCGGCGCCTTCACCGGTTTACTTAGCCAGTGCAATGTTTGGCTTTAAGCCCTCACAATTGCCCAGTGAGCGTGAAATCAAAGTACGTTACAAGCAATTAAGTAAGATTTATCACCCGGATCTCAAAGGCAGCGAAGAGGAAATGAAGCGTCTTAACGGTGCGCTCAAGCTTCTGATTAAAGAGGTTAACAAATAGTTACATTTACCCTGCGCATCCTGTTCAAGTTTTCACCAAACGTTTAAAACTCAGCGTTGCGCAATCGATCTCCATCCCACTTCGATAACAAATCATTAACCTAACCGTGTTCTGTATGTCATAATCCTGCCCGACAATAAACCTGAGCAAGAAAAACAGACTCGGGTAAAATGGGGAGAACGAGATGTTTACGATCGAAGGAGTATGTGACTGGTGTAAAAAGCCCAGCCTACTCACCAAGCATGATTATGTCGATGGCAAGTACCACCACTCTTGCAAAGAGTGTTTTGAATACGCGACACTGGATGTGCGTCAATTCAATCTTGCCGAGCTCCGCCAACGCGAGCGCCTATCACACTCACTGTGAGTTAGACAGTTATCAGCACTTCTCTCAAGGACGACAAGCCACTCTCAACGAGTGGCTTTTTAGTCTCTGGTTTTCTACTATCTTGGCGTTTAACCGTTCTCTGGTGCATCGGCTTGACACTCAGGTCGCGCGCGGGCAAACGCCGCCAACTTACCAAGTGACGCTGTCACATCCGCAATATTGGGATAGCGCCGCATATCGAGGTCAAAGCGATGTGCATTATAGACTTGCGGCACCAAACAGACGTCCACTAAGGTCACTTCATCCCCAACACAGTAGCAGCCGCGACGCTCGCTAATACGTGACTCAAGCGCCTCAAAAGCGACTTCAATCCAGTGTCGGTACCACTGCTGTTTTTGCTCTTCGCTGACGTGCAATGTCGAAGTGAGGTACTGGAGCACGCGCAAGTTATTAATGGGATGAAGATCCGCGGCAATATCCAAGGCCAAAGCTTTGACCCAATATCGCTCGTCACCTGACGGAGGAATCAATCTTGAGTGTGGATAGGTTTCATCAAGATACTCAATAATCGCCAGTGACTGGTGAATGCGCCTATCACCCTCCACCAGCACAGGGACTAACTTCGCAGGATTGATCGCTTGATACGCATCGCTGTGCTGCTCACCACCCTCTTTGACCAGATGAATCGGGCGTAATTGATAGCTCAAGCCTTTTAGGTTGAGTGCAATTCGGACTCGATACGCCGCAGAGGAACGCCAGTAATCGTAAAGAATCCGCTCACTCATAGCGCACAACCTGTTGATCAATAGCGCCAAAGATCGACGCGCCCTGCTCATCGAGCATCTCTATTTTGATGCGATCGCCAAAACGCATAAAAGACGTGGCAGGCTGACCATCACGGATAGTTTCAATCATTCGCACCTCGGCAATGCAGGAATAGCCAACACCTCCCTCCATAATAGACGTTCCGTAATCTGTGCCTTGCTTGTTGGAAACAGTGCCTGAGCCAATAATGGCTCCGGCGCCCAGTGGGCGTGTTGCTGCTGCGTGCGCGATAAGCTCAGGGAACTCAAAGGTCATGTCCACACTAGCGTTTGGGCAGCCAAACGGTTCGTTGTTGAAGTGGCTTAGCAGCGGCAACGCCACCTTTGCGCCATCCCACGCGTCCCCTAGCTCATCTGGGGTGACCGCGACCGGAGAAAACACCGACGACGGTTTGGATTGAAAAAAGCCAAAGCCTTTCGCTAACTCATTGGGGATTAACCCGCGCAACGAGACATCATTGACCAACATTAACAACCGAATTGAAGATTTGGCCTCCTCAGCGCTGACGCCCATCGGCACATCACCTGTGATGACGGCCACTTCCCCTTCAAAGTCGATGCCCCAAGATTCATCCGCCAGTGGGATGTCATCGGTTGGACCAATAAAGTGATCCGACCCACCTTGATACATCAGTGGATCGGTCCAAAAACTGGGCGGCATCTCCGCGCCGCGTGCTTTGCGCACCAATTCGACGTGGTTGACGTACGCAGAGCCGTCGGCCCATTGATACGCACGTGGCAAAGGAGACTCACACTGCTGAGCCGAAAACGCCAGCGAATCTTTGGCTTCGCCTAGGTTCAAACGTTGATATTGAGTCTCAAGCTGCGGCGCCACGCTGGACCAATCATCAAGCGCAGCTTGCAAGGTCGGCGCAATGTCTGAGACATCCAAATAACGGCTTAAGTCCTTGCTAACCACAACAAGCCGACCATCGCGTGTTCCATTTTTCAAACTGGCGAGCTTCATACTTCCTCCTTGCCCGTGGGCTGACGCCAACTGTAGACATAATCAATATTCTCCACCTCACTCGCCGCTTGACCGATGTCGAGCGCATGCCGGGTATCGATCATGACCGCTACTTCGTCGGTGAAGGTTTTCTTGTGGGCTTGCCCGGCTTGAAACGCCTTGGGGTGCGGCCCGTGAGTAAACCCTGCGGGGTGAAAGGTCACCATGCCGGCTTCGATGTTGTCACGACTAAAAAAATCTCCAGCGTGGTAGAACAGCACTTCATCATAGTCATCATTGTTATGAAAAAACGGTACTTTCAACGCACCGGGATCACTTTCAATTGGGCGCGGCACGAACGTACAAACGACAAATCCCTCACCGACAAAGGTGGTATGCGCCGATGGCGGCAGATGATAACGATGTGACATCAGCGGCCGAATATCACGCCAGTTGACTCGCACCACGGATAAGTCACCATGCCAACCAATCGCATCCAGTGGATTGAACGGATAGGTCACCACACTCACCTGTTCGTGGCGTTTGATGTGTACCTCTGTGGTTTGCTCTGAATACTGCGCTTTAAACGCCTCATCAATACTGGGCACATCGAGCACCGCAGGATCAAATACCGCGTGATTGCCGACCATGCCTTTCTCTGGTAGCGAATAGGCGGCATCGCTGTTTTCAATCATCAACACAAACATGGGTTCTGAGATCTCTATGCGCCAAGACGTCGAACGTGGAATCATCACGTAATCCCCTTCACGCACCGACAAGTGACCGTAGTCGCAATAGAGCTCCCCACTGCCTTGGTGAATAAACAGCAGATCGTCACCATCGGCGTTGCGCACCAAATGACGCATCGACTGCTCGCAGCGCCAGACTCGAACCTTACAATGGCGATTGTGTAACAGCTTCGGCACGTGCCAAGGGGAGGACTGACGCGCACTGTCTACCTGATTGAAGTTGAACGCGCGTGGCTTAAGATCCCCTTGCCACTCACTCCATCCCGTCGGCGCGTGTCGATGATGAAAGTGACTGGCAGGACCGAAAAATCCACTGCGACCGGCCTCTCGCTCAAAAATGGCCTCATCAGGAAAATCCGCATGGGCTTGCTTAGAGCAGACGCCCTCCCGATGCGGAAAGGTGATCCATTTACGCATCACTCAGTACCCCGCGACGAATTTGATCTTCTTCGATGGATTCAAACAGCGCCTTGAAATTACCTTCACCGAATCCTTCATTGCCTTTACGTTGAATGATTTCAAAAAACACCGGGCCAATCACCGTTTGGGTGAAAATTTGCAGCAGTATGCCGTCTTTCATCGGTGCGCCATCGATAAGAATTTGCAGCTCACGCAGGCGTGCGAGCTCTTCACTGTGCCCCTCGACACGCTGATTCACTTTTTCATAATAGGTATCAGGGGTAGGCATAAAGTCCATGCCGCGATCGCGCAGAGTCTGCACCGTTTGGTAGATGTCGTTGGTGCTCAGCGCAATGTGTTGAATGCCTTCGCCGTTGTACTCACGAATAAACTCTTCAATCTGCGATTTGTCGTCAGACGATTCGTTGATTGGGATACGAATCTTGCCACACGGCGCGGTCATCGCTCGGCTCACAAGACCGGTCAACTTGCCTTCAATATCAAAGTAACGAATCTCTTTAAAGTTACCGATCCGTTCGTAAAATCCAGCCCAGGTGTCCATGTTGCCTTGCTTAACGTTATGCGTGAGGTGATCGATTTCAAACAGCCCTACATCCATAGTGTTCATGCGCTCGTCAGCATCGGCATAGAATCGGAAATCCACATCATAGATACTGCCGTCTTGGTAGCGGTCAACGAAGTAAAGCAAGCTATCACCTATGCCGTACACCGCCGGAATGGAGAGCTCCATAGGACCAATTTCCGTGACATAGCGCTCGGCGCCATTGTTTAACGCATGCTCAAGTGCCTTGGCAGCATCTTTGACTCGAAACGCCATGCCGCAAACCGAAGGGCCATGTAGGCGCGAGAACTGCTCAGCTTGACTGTGAGGCTCCGCGTTAACGATAAAATTGACGTCCCCTTGGCGATACAACCACGCCTCTTTTGAGCGATGCTTTGCTACCTCTGCAAAGCCGAGTGACGCAAACAGCGCTTTCAGATCTTGAATGCCCTTGTCATCAGCAGCGGTATATTCAACAAATTCAAATCCGTCTGTGCCTAACGGGTTTAGTGCCGTATTCATGGTGTTATCCTCACCTGTTGTTGATCTCTATCGCCTTTAAATTCGCCCATTGATACGATTAATGAAATATCGAGGCTCGATTTGGCACCTATTCAAAAAATCACATGGAAATGTAAAATAAATGTAACACCACAATAAAATCACCATAAACACATGATTTAACTATCCCAAACCCGCCCAATTACAGTAACAATTATTTTACAATCACTCTTGTGTGATAAATTTCCTTAAGCAGTGGCGAACTCCTCGCCACTTAAGTCAAGATTGAGTCAAATCCGCCTTCGATTTGATTTGGCGCAGCGTCATGGCGCTCGCTCTCATTAGGCTAACGCCATCTATTCCCCTCACCACAACCCATGAGGTAGACCATGAGTCACATCAACCCATCACGCTTGGTCGAGCATTTTATTGAGCTTGTCAAAATCGACAGTGAGACAGGCAATGAAAAACAGATTTCAGAACACCTAGCAGAGCAGCTCGGCGAGCTCGGTTTCACCGTACACAAACTGCCCGTCCCGGCTCATATCTCTAACGGTCATAACCTGTATGCGAAATTGGAAGGCAGCCTAGCAGGTAGCATCGCGTTCAGCTGTCACATGGACACCGTAACGCCAGGCATAGGTATTGAACCTGTGATTGAAGACGGCATTATTCGCTCTAAAGGAGAGACCATCCTAGGTGGCGACGACAAATCGGGCATTGCCGCTATCATGGAAGCGGTACGCGTGCTAAAAGAACACAATCAAGCGCACAAAACCATTGAGCTTGCTTTCACCGTGCATGAAGAAGGTGGCCTATTTGGCTCTGAGCATTTTGATATGAGCTTTATCGAGTCCAACCACGCCATCGTACTTGATACCGGCGGCCCGATTGGCACCATTGTCAATGCCGCCCCGGGCCAACAGAAAATCGTCGCGAAATTTATCGGCCGCCCAGCACACGCAGGCCTTGCGCCAGAAGAAGGCATCAGCGCCATTCAAGTTGCCGCAGAGGCGATCACGCAAATGAAGCTGCTGCGCATTGATGAAGAGACCACCGCCAATATCGGGATTGTCGAAGGGGGCAACGCCACCAATATTGTGATGCCTGAACTGACGGTAGTGGCCGAAGCGCGCTCGCTCAATGGCGACAAACTCGACGCGCAAGTTGAGCATATGATTGAGACTTTCCAGCGCGCCGCTGACGCCCACGGCGCACAGGTTGAAATTGAATCGACACGTGCTTACAACGCCTTTGTCATCGACGAAGCGTCACCATTGATTCAATCGGTTAAAGCCTCTTTTGACGCAATTGGTGCACAGCCATTCACCAAAGGCACCGGTGGTGGCAGTGACGCCAACAACTTTAACGCCAAAGGGCTAACGACCGTGAACATCTCAACGGGTATGGCAAAAGTGCACACGACAGAAGAGTACATCACCATTGATGACATGGTGAAAGTGACCGAGTTTGTTCAGCACTACGTAACTCAAGCGTAAACGAGCTAACAGCACAAACAAGCCCATCTGTTTTCTACATGTAACGAAGCGGATGGGTTTTATCTCAATGTGATGTCGCGAAAATGCGGATTTTCCACCAAAACTGACAACTGTTTGATCTCATCGAGCACCACCAAACGCTCTTGTTGATGGATGCTGATCAGCATGGCTTCTCGCCTGCTCTCATCTCGGCGCGTATCCAGCGCAATCCCTTCCATCTCGGTGCCATCTTTGAGTGCCAAACGCACGGGATAACGGTAGAGGCAAACAATTTCAATATAGTCATAGTCACTGCAACGTATCATGCATCACTCCTTATCGAAACTGTCGACCACGATGGCACCCATGGAGGCTGGCATGGTGATCACCACCACGCGCTTAAATGAGGTGATGGGGTCTTCCATCAGGGGCAACTTATCCAGACAGACCAGCACTAAGGCGACCACACACGCCGCAATCAAATACGCCGCGACGATGCGCGCAACAAACTCCCATTTGCGCGTCTGAACGTTACTTTGGAATACGCTTTGATAGGTAAACAGGGTTAAGAACACCACCGAGAGCGAAAACAGGAGAAACAAATTGAGCGGCGGTAAGGTTTCACCCAAACGCCACGCCTCTTCAGAGAACGAAATCGGCACAGCAAGCGCAAAGGCGCCGACAAATATCTGACTCGCATCTTCGAAATTAAAGCTATATTTCATTCACTTATCCTGCAGAATTTTCTATCAAGCTTAGTTGATAAGGCGAGGACGATAAAGCGCTAGAGCCGTTATCGTCACGACAAAATGATTTCGTGGAAGTTTTCCCAATATCGTGGTCAGTTGTGGCTAGAATGGCGCAACTTTTCTATTCGGATAGCCTCCATGAGTCTACTTGAAAATCTCTCCATTATCATGGCGCTGATCTTAACCAGTTGCTTTTTCTCCATGTCAGAAATCTCGTTGGCTGCGGCGCGTAAAATTCGTCTGCGCCAACTCGCTGACGATGGCGATCACCGCGCGACCTTAGTCCTCGGGCTACAAACCCATCCGGGTAACTTTTTTACCGTGGTGCAAATTGGCCTCAATGCCGTGGCTATCATGGGCGGTATCGTCGGTGAATCGGCGTTTACCCCGTATATCGCCGCTATGTTGAGCCACTGGGTGCCCGCTGCGTGGATCGCGCAGACTAGCTTTGTGCTCTCTTTTACCTTGGTCACTAGCCTGTTTATTTTGTTCGCCGATCTGATGCCTAAGCGCATTGCGATGGCGATGCCGGAAACCGTCGCGTTGGCCCTCGTGAAACCACTCTTGGTGTGCATTCTGATCCTCAAACCCATCGTACTAGTATTTAACGGTTTGGCGACGCTGATTTTTCGCCTATTGCGCGTCCCTGCCGAACGCAATGACGACATCACCAGTGATGACATCTACGCCGTCATGGATGCAGGAGCCGAAGCAGGCGTCCTCGATACGAACGAGCAGCAAATGATGGAAAGCGTGTTTCAGATGCAATCGATCCCCGTTACGTCTGCCATGACGCCGCGTGAAGACATTGCGTTTCTCTCACTTGATGACGATGAAACCATGCTTAAGCGCAAGATCGCCGACAACCCTCATCACAAATTTTTAGTCTGTAATGGTCAGCTCGATGCGATCAAAGGCTTTGTCAATTCAACCGAACTGTTGATCCGCCTCATCAATGAGCAAACGTTGGATCTTAAAAGCAGCAGCGTGGTGCAAACCTGCCCCATCATCCCTGACACCTTGAGCCTATCGGAAGCGTTGGAATACTTTAAATCCAATCGCGTCGACTTCTCTGTGGTGATGAACGAATACGCCTTGGTCATGGGTGTTGTGACTTTCAATGATTTGCAAAGCGCCGTGATGGGCAGTTGGGTGTTGGCCGAAGGTGAAGAGCAAATTGTCGCCCGTGACGAGCATTCTTGGCTGGTCGATGGTGTCACGCCAATCACCGATGTGATGCGCACACTGCAAATTGACGAACTGCCCCATTCACAAAACTACGAAACGATCGCCGGCTTTATGATGTTTATGTTAAAGAAAATTCCGCGACGCACTGATTCGGTCACCTACTCTGGCTACAAATTTGAGGTGGTCGACATCGATGACCATAAAGTAGACCAATTGCTGGTCACTCGAGTGGAACAAAAAGACGACGAGCAGTAACGCACCAACCGTTACCAAGACTCCTCTTGAAAACGGGCGGACCTCGCTTGAGCGAGTGTGCAGTCCGTTTTCGCCATCAGTTCCGTTAAGGTGATACTGGGATTACCGGCGATAAGCTGAGCAAGCTGGATGTTGAGTGGCAACGGCGCAGGAGCACGCGCGGCAACTCGCGCATTGATGAGCGTGTCAATTTTTTGCCTAACGTAGGCATAATCTTCGCAGCTATCTTCGCGGCTAAGCAATTCATGACAGAGAGCATTGAGCGCCCCCTCTTCCCCTACCAACTGCCAGTGGCGTGAACGCCTAACACGGCTCAACACACAGTGGTGCTGCTGCGCGAGTCGTTTGAGGTTTTGACACTTCTCTCTGCCCAGTTTTTGCACCAATGAGGGCAGTGCGAGTGTCACAAGGTCAGCTTGAAGAGTCATAACAGAGATCAGTGGGTGTTGGATTGGGTCACTTTATCGTAAAAGGCCTGTGCGTCCAGCGGTTTTGAGAAAAAGTAGCCTTGATACTCATCACACCCTTCATTAAACAGTAGAGATAATTGCTCAGAGGTCTCAACACCTTCTGCCACGACCGATTTACCTAGGTTTTGCCCCATCTGAATAATGGTTCGCACCAACATGTGATCGGTGATGTCAGTGGTGCAATCATCAACAAATGACTTATCGATTTTAAGTACATCAATGGGTAAACGCTTCAAGTAGTTGAGTGACGAGTATTCAATCCCGAAATCATCAATGGCCACCGACATCCCTCGCTCTCGCAGGCGTTCACACGCTTCCACCACATATTCGGGCTCTTTCATTAAGGTCGATTCTGTGATTTCAATTTGTAGCGCCTCACCAGGCAACTGGGCGTTATCGAGCGCGTCGATGATAAAACTGGCAACGTCATCATGGGCAAACTGAACGGTAGAGACATTAATCGACACAAGGATCGGTAGCCCAGAGTCATGCCAAGCTTCCACCTGCTTAATGCTTTGCGTAATCACCCAACGGCCAAGAAGCACGATAAACCCAGTTCGTTCTGCAATCGGGATAAATTCGAACGGCGAAATCATACCAAGCTGGGGGTGTGACCAACGAATCAGCGCTTCGGCTCCAACCACGCGATCGCTGATCATAGAGACCTTAGGCTGATAATGCAGAACGAAATGGCCCAATTGCAGGCTCTGCTTCATCTCCGACTCCAACTGATGCTGACGAATCGTCTCATCGAGCAGTTGGTCATCGTACCAAACGATGGAGCCGGGCCCTTGGGATAGCGCGCGATAGAGTGCCAAATTCGCATTTTTCCCCCACAGACTCACCACACCATTCGCGTGCTTGGCCAGCGCAACCCCCACACAAAAATTCAGCCGATAGGTCGTGTCGCCGACTACAAACAGCTTGCTGTGTTTGGTAAGAATGGTGTCTAGCACGGTTTGCAGCTTTCGCTCTACATGGACATTTTCCACCAGCACGACAAACTCATCGCCTGCAATGCGATACATTTGGGCTTGGTTTTCTATTAATCCACTGATGTGGCTGGCGAAAGATTGCAGTAGCTCATCACCATTGCGATAGCCCAATTTGTCATTGACGCTTTTGAAATTGTGCAGACCAATCTGCAATACCCCAAAACAGTGTGCATTACTCTCGTTCATGGCCGATACCGCCGCATAGAAGGCATTAATATTGGGCAGCTTGGTCAAGTAATCGGTGAAGCTGTCTTTTTTAAAGGCCAGCGTTTGTTGTTGGGTTTTCTTGATGTAATACGTCATCAGGGTAGCGAACACGGTGATCGCGCCCACATCTATGGCGTCTTCGATAAACTCGTCAAAGTCATCGGGATCTAGGCTGTGAAGATAGCTGACAATCAGTAATGCCGCGATAGCCAGAGGCCAAAACGACCCGGGAAATAGGACGATGAAACAGAGTGGCAGTAAAATGAAGCTCTTTTCGATGGCATCCATCTCTAACGGCTCAATCAGCCCACCGATAAAAATCAGGCTCGCCGCTAACAGCGCGCAGATACGCTTACGCTGCTCAGATTGAGTGAACAAAGCATAAATCATTAAGGGGGGAAAGAGTAAATACGCCGCTCTGCCCATCTCGTGTTCGAGCAGCAGGGTGCGAGAAATCAGGGCAATAGAGAGAACATAGGCCACTTGAATCGCCATTCCGATCGACCGATTGAATAAATTCTCTTGCACTGCCATCCCTAATCTGTGGGTGATTTAAAATTTATAGCGACTTTGTTGCATAATTTCCACACTTTTTCGTCAATCCAATACCTTTGTCGAACAAGCAGATACAAAAAAGAGGAAGGGGTTCACCGCTTCCTCTTTACATGAATGTAGGGATAACTTTACAGCCCGAGCTGTTCTGCCATCGCTTTCATCTCTTCAAGATCCATTTGATGGACACGAATCATCTGGTTGATTTGGCTCAAACGAGAATTGGCGGCATCTTGTTTGTCGCACGCATCCGATTTCGCTTCCCAAGAGGTGCCTTCTAGAAAGGTGTCACACGCTTTCTTCAGTGAGGCTAGCTTAGGCTCCAACTCGTCGCGCTCTTTTTGCAATGCGGCTAATTCTTGTTTGACTCTCAGTTCTTGTTGGAAGAGCTCACGCGAACGCTCAAACATGGTTGCCTGCATATCGGCTTGGCGATTAAGCTGCGCATTTTCACCCGCGACATCCGCTAACTGTGATTTCTGCTCGCCGACTTGTTGCTCTAGGGACAGGTTGACCTTTTCCAGCTCCGCCACTTGCGATTCAAGCTGAGCGATTGATGCCTCGTACTGCGCTTTTTGCTCTTCAATCGCTTGCTCCAGCTTTTGCTGCACTTCAACGTCAACGTTGGCGACTTTTTCTTCCACCGTCACCACGAGCTGTTTTTTGTCTGACACCAGCGTTTGATACTGCGATTCCAACGCGTGGTATGTCTGTTGCCACTTTGACGCCGTCACGCTCGAGCCAATTAATGCTCCTAGTGCGATACCCAATACACCTGCTATAGCAATATAGAAGTAGGTTCGCTTGTCGCGTTGTTCGATAACGACCACATCATCATTATCTACGTCTGTCTGTTTATTCACGTATGACTCCTGCTTCACTAGCGAATCAACTCGGTGATCACGAGTGTCACGGTATAAATTAAAAACCCTGAAATCAACGTCACCACCACTGCTTTTTGCAGTTTTTCGCTCGTGCGATAGCGGATCAACACAAATGCCAATGCGACCAAAAAGGCAATCGCTAACAATCTTGTCATAGCCTCTCCTTAGCTGTACCCACATGCTTGGGGGCAACTTGATAACCTTTTCATTTATACCATTTTTTCGCGCCTTTTGGTCAGCGTCCGGTAGTTTTATTCTGTTTACTTAGGTGAGTGCGCAAATTATCCGCGCTTAATACCTTTTATGAGTGATTCATTTGGGCAAGCTGCACTTTTGGGGTATAAAGAGCGCGACACCAAATGGGAGATAAACATGAAACCGTATCAGTTAGAGAAGAAAAAACGTCGTATTCAAAAGAAATTGTTCCTCGGCGAATTTGCCGTGCTGGGTTTCGAGATTCGTTGTGAAACCAACATTCAAGATTTCGACCGCTACGACCAGTTTGTGGATGATTTTATTGACTACATCGACAGCCTTGGTTTGTGCTTCGGTGGCGGTGGCCTTGAGACATTTGACGGTTTCCTATGCAGTGTGGCCCGCTACGGCAATGCGACGGCTGAGCAGCAAGCTTTGGTTGGCGCGTGGCTAGAAAAACGCGAAGAAGTGACCAACGTGGAGATCGGCGAGCTGGTAGACGCCAACTACTTCTAAGCTTTCATCTTTGATTGTTCAAAAATAGCGCAGTTGAGCGCTATTTTTTTCCCCTCAATTCACCATACTTTCAGCGTTTTCCGCGCCCTCCCCTCTTAAAACGATCACAAGTGCAAAAACACGCTTGATCTCACAAAAAAAAGTGTTACAGTTCTCGCGTTAATAGCACAGAACTATTGACCATCTTTTGCTCAACGCATTGAGCAATTGTTCCGACGAAGACTGCAGGAGAGTGGTTAATAACTAAATTTTAACATTTAGTTAAGATAACCCGCCGAAGAATTAACTATTTCAGGTGCTACTTAGGTAGCGAGGACTGTAGTTGGAGGAACCTCTGGAGAGAACCGCTCTACCTTGTTGTAGAAAGTGGTCGCCGAAGGAGCAAGCCTATTTTTAGGTGAAACTCTCAGGCAAAAGGACAGAGGAGTGAAAAGACCCGTTATTCGGTAGCTTCCTGTCTATCGTTTTTGAGATCATCGATCTCGGCTTTTCCCTCTTCTCCTTATTTAAGCATTATCAATTTAAGGGGAACCCATGAATAACCTACAATCTTTACTGATCACTATCGACAATTTCGTTTGGGGACCGCCCCTGCTGATTTTGTTGGTGGGTACCGGTGTCTATTTTACTTTTCGTTTAGGCTTGCTCCAGTTTAGACACCTTCCCACGGCACTGAAAATGGTGTTCAGCAAATCAGACTCCGGCAAGCAAGGGGATATTTCCAGCTTTGCTGCGCTTTGTACCGCCCTGTCCGCCACCATAGGTACGGGCAACATCGTTGGTGTCGCCACCGCCATCAAACTGGGTGGTCCCGGCGCACTATTTTGGATGTGGTTGGCGGCCCTATTTGGCATGGCCACCAAGTACGCTGAGTGTCTACTCGCAGTGAAATACCGCAAAGTGGATGATAAAGGTCAAATGGTCGGCGGACCGATGTACTACTTGCAATATGGTGTCGGTTCTAAAACCTTAGCCGTGCTATTTGCCATTTTCGCCCTCGGTGTCGCCTGTTTTGGTATCGGTACCTTCCCGCAGGTTAACGCCATTTTGGATGCTTCTGAAATCTCGTTTGGTGTATCCCGTGAGGTCTCGGCGGTCGTACTGACGCTATTGGTCGCTTTTGTAACGCTAGGTGGCATTCAGTCGATTGCGAAAGTCGCAGGAAAAGTGGTGCCTATGATGGCGCTGTTCTATGTGATGGCGTGTTTGAGTGTCATCATCATGAATTCTGATCAGCTTTTCGCTGCCGTTGAATTGGTAGTCGTCTCTGCCTTTACACCAACCGCAGCGACAGGCGGCTTCCTAGGGGCAAGCATTATGCTGGCGATTCAATCTGGGATTGCCCGCGGCGTGTTCTCCAACGAATCTGGCCTGGGTAGCGCACCGATGGCAGCGGCCGCAGCGAAGACCGACTCTTGCGTCAAGCAAGGTCTGATCTCGATGACCGGCACCTTCTTTGACACCATCATCATCTGTACCATGACGGGCCTTGCCTTGATCCTGACTGGCGCATGGCAAAGCGATTTTGCTGGCGCGGCCATGACTACTCACGCCTTTGCCGTCGGACTTAACGCCGACACGCTAGGTCCATTGCTCGTCTCCATTGGCCTGATTTTCTTCGCCTTTACGACTATTTTGGGCTGGAACTACTACGGCGAACGTTGCGTTGTGTTCTTACTAGGTACTAAGGCTGTACTGCCTTACAAAGTCATCTTTGTCGCTCTGGTCGCTTCTGGTGCGTTCCTTCACCTCGATATGATTTGGATCATCGCCGACATCGTCAACGGACTCATGGCCATTCCTAACCTTATCGGCTTGATTGCGTTGCGCCACATTGTGGTCGAAGAGACTAAACAGTACTTTGCTGCGCTGTCGGTGGGTAGCAGTGCCAAAACCACCGCGTAAGACGACCGTGTAAGGTGACGTGATCAAAAAGCCCGCGCTCTAGCAAGCGCGGGCTTTTTCATTTCTAATCCACTGTGATTTCTAATACATTGTGTATAGATTAAATTCTCTTTAAATCTGCGGTTTTTCAATCATCAGTTTAACACCAAGCGCAATAAGAACCGCGCCGGTGGTCCCTTCCATCCAGCGATTAAAACGCGCACTGCGAAGCAGAGATTTAGCCCGAGTCAGCACGCCCGCCAGTCCACACTGCCATACCATCGCAATCACAAAATGGATCGCAGCCATCACACATGACTGCACAAACGCAGAACCCTCTGGATTGATGAACTGAGGTAAAAACGCCAGATAAAACACCGCCGTTTTAGGGTTCAGCACGTTCGACAAGAAGCCTTCTCGCAGTGAGCGCCACGCCGTCGCTTTGGTGTGCGTCACCGTTTGCATCGCGATCCCCGCATCCAATTGGCCATTGAACAGCCCCTTAATGGACATTACACCTAGCCAAATCAAATAGGCCGCGCCGACCATTTTCACCGCACTAAATAGCTCAGCCGATTGCGCCAAGACCGCCGAGATACCAATCGCAGAAAAGGTGGCATGGACAAACAAGCCCGAGCAAATCCCCAAACTGGTTAATACACCATCGGAAAAGCCGCCACGCGACGAGTTACGAATCACAAGCGCAGTATCGAGTCCTGGGGTTAACGTCAAAATGGTGATGGCGACCAAAAACGCTTCCATATTGTTGATCATTGCAGGTCCTTATTATTGGGGAGCAGAGGCTCCAGTCAGCGCGAGATATAACCAGGTCATCTCAGGAAAGATCGCCATCTTATAGCAAGGCCGCCAAAATAGGCAATGATTATGCTTCTTGCTGCAATTATTGAACGCAAACCCCTTGGTCAATGCTGGGGAGGTTGTTAAGATTTTGGTTTTCCCAGTCACCTAAGGTGTGGTCATGAGCGCATTCGACAAACTCAAACAGCATTCCCAAAAAATTTCTCGTTTTAATCACTTAGCGGCCATCTGTGGATGGGACCAAGCGGCTGTGATGCCGAGCGGAGGGAATCAAGCTCGCTCAGAGGCAATGGCCGAGCTATCCGTGCATATTCATCAATTGCATACCCAGCCACAGCTAGCGGATTGGTTTGCCGAAGCAGAAACAGAAACGCTCAGCGTTGAAGAGAGCGCCACACTGCGAGAGCTTAAACGCCAGTGGCAACAAGCCAATTTGCTGCCTGAAGCACTGGTGCAGGCCAAATCCCTAGCGGGCTCGAAATGTGAACACGCTTGGCGTACCCAGCGTGGCCAAAACGACTGGATCGGGTTTGAGAAAAACTGGGCAGAAGTCGTTAAACTTTCGAAAGAAGAGGCGCAAATTCGTGCCGATGCCAACGGATCGACACCGTATGATGCGATGCTCGACATTTACGAACCGGGCACCACGTCAACGTCGCTCGATACGCTGTTTGCCGATGTAAAAAGCTGGCTACCTGCCTTGATCGATGAGGTGATCGAAAAGCAGTCTTCTGAGCACTACCTCACCCCAACAGGCCATTTCCCTACCGAGCAACAAAAAGCGCTCGGGCTGGATGTGATGAAACTACTGCAATTCGATTTCGATCATGGCCGATTGGATGAGAGCGTCCACCCTTTTTGTGGTGGCGTACCGCAAGATGTGCGAATTACCACCCGCTACGATGAAAACGAATTTGTACAATCGCTCATGGGCATCGTTCACGAGACAGGCCACGCCCGCTATGAGCAAGGTTTACCCAAAGCACTAGCAGGATTGCGGTCAGGCGAAGCTCGCTCAATGGGTATTCATGAGTCTCAATCACTGTTTTTCGAAATGCAAGTGGGCCGCAGTGATGCGTTTATTGCCCATCTATCACGACTTGCCACCCAACACTTCTCCGGACACGATACGTCGCTCTTTAGTCAAGCGAACTTTCAAAAGCTTTACACTCGCGTCAAAAAAGACTTTATCCGCGTTGATGCCGACGAGCTCACCTATCCGGCTCACGTCATTTTGCGCTATGAGATCGAGCGTGATTTGATCAATGGTGATATTTCCCACCAAGATGTTCCAGAGCTCTGGGACACAAAAATGCGCCAGTATCTCGGCCTTTCTACCGCCGGTAATTTCAAAAATGGCTGCATGCAAGACATTCACTGGACGGATGGCGCCTTCGGCTACTTCCCATCATACACCTTGGGGGCCATGTACGCGGCGCAGTTTATGGCAGCGATGAAGAAAACCGTGGATGTGGATGAAGCTATTCACTCTGGTGACCTCACGCCTATTTTTGCTTGGCTGGGCGATAACATCTGGAGCAAGGGCAGCTTACTGACAACCGATGAGCTGGTTAAATCGGCAACAAGCGAAGTGTTGAACGCTCAGTTCTTCCAAAATCACCTGAGAAGTCGATACCTGTAGATAGTACTCACGTAAAATGAAACGCCGTCACAGGGTTTACCCTGTGACGGCGTTTTTGTGTGCTCTTTACGCTTTAAGATGTTGCTCAAAAAATTCCAATGTTCGCTGCCAAGCAAGCTCGGCCTCTTTTTCGGCGTAACGTCCGGTGGAGTCATTGTGAAATCCGTGATTCACGCCCTCGTAAACGTAGGCTTGATAGTTCGCCCCATTGGCCTTAAGCGCTTTCTCGTACTCCGGCCAAGTGGCGTTGACACGCTCATCAAGACCCGCGAACTGAATCATCAACGGCCCTTTCACCTTCGGGATCAAAGATTCCGCTGCAGGTGTACCATAAAAAGGCACCCCTGCATCCAACTGCTCAGGAATGGTCGCAGCCAGCATATTGACTATGTAGCCGCCAAAACAAAAACCGACCGCCCCTAATTTTCCGTTACTTAGCTCATGCGATTTCAAAAAGCTCGCAGCGGCTAGGAAGTCCGCTTCAATCTTCTCTCTATCTAGACTCTTTTGCATCGCGCGGCCTTCATCGTCATTTCCTGGATAACCGCCCAACGGATAGAGTGCATCGGGGGCAAAGGCGATAAAACCTTTCGCGGCTAATCTTCGCGCGACGTCTTCAATGTAAGGGTTAAGCCCACGGTTTTCATGCACAACCAGTACGACAGGCGCGGTGCCTACCAACTCTCGTGGCACGACCAAATACCCTTGCCCTTCACCGTGACCATTCGGTGAATCAAACTTGACGTAGCTGGCTTTGATTGCGGGATCGTTAAACGACACCTGCTCTGCCAGTGCATAGTTCGGTGTCAGTGCTGACGTTAAGACTGACATCGTAAAGCCTAATGCGACAAGACCAGAGAGACGTCTCATGAATTCTCGTCTGTCTATCAATCCATGTGCGTATTCGTCGTACCAATCAAATGCTTCTTGCGGAATTGCTTTAGGCGCTGTGACCTTTTCACCGATGATGTTTGACATCCTTATCTTCCTCATTGACTGTTATTACTTGAAGCGATAGTTACTTGAAGCAATAGTTATTTGATAACGTTCGTCATTTGAAACGATCGTTCAAGAAGTAAGATAGTCGCGATTGGACAAAAACGAGTGTTATTTACATAAATTTACACAGTAGACGCGACTGGTATCGCAGCCAAGCTCGTCACGTTTTTACCTTGGAACTTAGACTGGTATAAGGCTTCATCAGCATAGGTGAGCAAGTCATTGAGCAAATCCTCTGAATGCAACTGCGGACCCACGCTACTGACAATCCCAAACGAGCAGGAAGCGTGAAAGCGCCCCCCATCTTGCCCAAATTCCGTCTGAGCAATACGTTGGCGAATTCTCTCGACAATGGCCACGGCTTCTTCGTCATTTGATAAACCAGCCAGCAGTATCACGAACTCATCACCTCCAAAACGCGCAAAACAGTCTGTCGGTCTGATCGTATATCGAGTAATACGGGCGATGTCCTTAAGTAGCCCATCACCACTCGTATGCCCATAATGATCATTGATCGCCTTGAAATCATCGATATCAAAGATACAGAGATAAAAACGATGGTCGCTCGCCCGTCGACTGCGTGAAACTTCATCAGCCAAACGAATTTCAAAATAACTACGCGAATACGCTTGTGTTAGATGGTCAAACATCAGACGGGTGCTAAGCTCTTGACGCTCACTGTATAACTCGTCGATATGGAGGACCAATATCCACGTAATACAGCAAGTCAGCAGAAACGAGCCTATCCAAGTCAAGGGTGGCATATCGAGCACTTCTATCGCGGTCAGCGTATCACTGACGCCAGTGCACATCCAAATCGCACTGGCGGCCAACAACATTCTCAATGTGCGCAAATCGTCCTCTTGTCGCTTAGCCCTTTGCCTTAGGTAAACACGAAATAGAACGATCATACAATACATCGCCAGCAGTAATATCCACGCGCCCCAAAGCTCAAACAGAGGACCAAACACTAGTCCGGTGTAGTAACTGGATGTCACGTAAAATTGGTTGTCCAGAAAGTATGGACTCGGAACCACAGCCATCAATGAAAACAGACCACATATCGCGTAGGCAATCTTCAATGGGGTCGGAGCCTTATAGTCAAAGAAAGCGATGTAAAAATGCAGACCGAGTACAATAGTAAACATTGAAGTCACGATGGCGACTCGGTTAAAAATATTCAGCAGAACCAGGCTGTCGCTAACGTTCAGCATAATGCCAAACGCACCAAGGAACAGTCCGCTAGCTAAAGCGGTTAAGGAAAATATTCGATAGTAATGAACATTTTCCTCGTAACGAGATTGAAGCCGGTTATACAGCATCACAAAAAAGAAGCTCAGCACTAAACTGATGCTTGATGCGATAAACATAGGCAATGAGGTAAGTAGCACGATGCCTTCCTTTTAAGACCCAGGATGTCCCTGTATGAAAACGCTAAGTCCAAACCTAGCAATCGCTACCTCTACACTCAAGAAATATTCATCTTTTCAATCACTTTTTGGCATATTTCAACGTGACGTCACATTTGAGACAGGTTTCACATTTATGCTGTACAACGTCCACCACTGCAATCGCCAAACCTCGGCTCCTAGGCTTACGCCTCCGCCAACTGAGTCAGTAGCTCATCACGGCGCAACTCTAGGATTTCATCAATAAGCTGCTCTTTCGCACGGAGACCAAAATGATCGGCGTAATTTTTCACCTTAGAAATCTCTTCAGGTTGAAGTTGATACACCTCGCGTTTGAGGCGTTGCATCGCTTCACTCTTGATACAACCTTGCTGCTGAAGCAACTTGATGATTTCCATGTCGGCTGGGTGTGGTGTTCTTGGCATAACGGTTTCTTATATTTTTCGGATTGACGTTGTTAGTCACTGCTCGTTGGCAGTGTTAAATTTTGCAGAAAGCGTAGTCTCTGATTGTTACAATTAAATTTAAACCAATAGAAAGTTAAAAATTCCAGATCAAAGTCAACGTTCTGTGCTGAGTGTCCCTTCACGTCGGTACTCATAGGTATCCGCAAAGCGTGACAAAATCCAATCCCCAGCCGTGATCAAAGGGTAGCCACCCTGCCCTTGTTTTTCAGCTAGGCAGGATTTTAGCGTCGTGACTGGGGTATCAAAATCTGGCTCGACGAAAAATGGCATGGAAAAACGCGTCTTACCGTTGCTCGGACTCGCGACTCGATGCTTAGTGGAGCGATAAATATCATTCGTCCAGCGCTGCATTAAATCGCCTATATTCACGACATAGCTTCCCTCGACGGGCGTGGCGTCTATCCATTGATTTTGCTTATTCAGCACCTGTAAGCCACCGCTCGCATCTTGGTAAAGTAATGTGATACAGCCGTAATCTGTGTGGGCTCCCGCCCCATTTCCCACCGTGTTGGTTGAAGGTTCTTGACTTGGGTAGTGCAACATACGCAACACAGAGATAGGTAACGTAAAATATTGGGTAAAGAAATCTTCTGGCTCATTCAGTGCAATTGCCATCGCTTTCAGTAACTTAAGGCCGACATCTAACGTAAGGCTGTAATGCTGATTCATCGCCTGGGTAAAACCTTCAATCGAGGGGTATTGGTTGGGGCCATAAAGCTTCGGACAACGCGCAACTTGCGAATGATAGGGTGAGAGGTCGAGCGCCATATCAAAGGACTCTTTGCAATCCAACTCGCCGAGTGGATCGAGTTTCTCGGCGCTCAAGCGCCCCCACCCACGGTGATTCATACTGTGCTCAATCGATATCGCTTGTTTCTCCTCTTGCGGTAGGGAAAACAGCGAGCGTGCATAGTGTTCAATCTGATTAAACTGAGTTTGAGGAATGCCATGTCCTACTACATAAAAAAAGCCGAGCTCTCGGCAAGCTTGATCTATCTGATCGATGACTGGGCCCCAGTCGCGGCGATCATCAGAGTTGAGCGGAGAAATATCGATAATAGGAAGTGACATGAATGCTCCTTGCAGTGTGTCATTGACTCTGCAAGGAGTGAGCAAAAAGCTGACCAACAAGCCAACTTTTCTTTATCTAATCGTATCAATCACTTAGATGAAAGCGAAAGCGAAGCCAAATGATACTTGCCCCACAAACTGCCGAATAGGATTGTGTTTGCACCAAAGTGAGGAAACATATAGCGAGCCGACATCAATCGATGAACCGCTCTTTGATCGCCAGAATATTCGGTAGCTGGTCCATAAATACGGGCACCAGTTGTGGATCAAAATGTTTTCCGGCTTGCTCTTGAATTAGGGCGACAGCATCACTGACCGGCCAGGCTTTCTTGTATGGGCGTTCACTGGTCAGGGCATCAAACACATCCGCAATTGCCGCTAGGCGTCCTTCTATCGGAATCGCTTCACCGCTTAATCCCTGAGGGTATCCGGTTCCATCCCACTTTTCATGGTGGTTAAGCGCAATACTTTGAGCGAGGGCGATAAGCGGAGAGCGCGGGTTTTCCAAGATTCGTACCCCTGCTTCCACATGCGTCTGCATCAACGAAAACTCTTCTGGTTCCAATCGACCCGGCTTGAGCAAAATACGATCTGGAATCGCGATTTTTCCAATGTCGTGCATCGATGCCGCCATGCGCAGTTCGTCTGCCGCTTCCTCATCAAAACCGATCGCAAGCGCCAGGGTTTTCACATAATGACTCATGCGCAGTACATGCATCCCGGTCTCATTGTCTCGGTATTCAGCGGCGCGGCCTAAGCGCTGAATTAAGTCAATTTGCGTCGCTTTGAGTACATCAATTTTGACCATAGACAACTGCGTTTTGACTCGAGCGCGCACAATGGCAGGGACAATAGGCTTAACAATGTAATCGACCCCGCCGAGGTTAAAACCGGTCTCCTCATCAATGCTGTCACTGAGCGCGGTGACAAAAATGATCGGAATCATTGCCTTATCGGGGGTCGCTTTCAGTTGCTGACAAAGCTCAAACCCCGTCATCTCTGGCATCATCACATCAAGCAAAATAAGGTCAAACTTCTCTTGCTCGAGCAAACTTAATGCGTCTTTGGCACTGCGAGCAAACGAGAGCCGATAATCGCTGTGCAGTACTTGTTTCATCACTTTCAAGTTCGCGGGTTCATCGTCCACGACCAGTAATCTTGGCACCGAACGCATCACTGGGTTATGACGTGTGAGGGGCTCTGGCGTTAATGTTGTCATCGTCACAGCGTTCCTTATTCAGCTAGGTAGGTTAACGCCAAGTCGATATGCTCGCTGGCTTTGGAAAATTCAAACTCGTCGATCGCGTTCATGGCATCGATGATCGGCTTTTGCAGTTTGTCTGGCGCGCGACTGCGAAGGGTTTCACCAATATCCTCACGCAACTCGCCACTGTGGGTCGCCGCTCGCCACTCTGTTAATAGACGCTCAATCTCATCGGCATGCAACGCGTCATCGAGCGCTATTTCTTTAACTTGGGTATCGGTTTGACTCAGTGCAATGCGACTATCGAGCTCCTGCTTGACCTTATGCCAACATAGCGACAGATCGCCAATCAATGGCAGCGCTTTCGCGTGATCTTGCTGTATAGCGGCGTGCTCTATCTGGGCAAAGAGTTGGTGCAGCGCCATTAAAGCCAAGTTGCCACACACGCCTTTGAGTGCATGGGCTTGCGAACGCACAGCCCGCCAGTCTTGGTTTTGCAGTGACTGCGCCAAGGCACTCGGAAGCCCCTCATGCTTGTCCAGCATCTTGCCAAGCTCCGCTAAGTAGAGCGCCTCATCCACCCAAAGTGTCAGCGCTTTCTGCCAATGAATCATCGCCTGATCACGGCTCTCTTTGCCAGACGGCTCTGCGGGCGACGATGGGATACTGACCTGTGATTCAACCTTTAACACGCGCGCCATTTCTGCGCTCAAACGGTTAAAATCAACCGGCTTATTGGCAAAGCCGTTCATGCCCGCTTCTTGCGCTTGGCGTTTGTCTTCGGTCAAGACACTGGCAGTCAGAGCAATAATCGCGACAGGGGGTTTGTCTTGCTCGCGTTCCCATTGACGAATCTGACGGCTGGCTTGTAGGCCATCGAGGCGCGGCATTTGTAAGTCCATCAATATCAAATCAATCTCGTGCGTTTGGTATTGCTGGACCGCTTCAACACCATCGCGCGCGACCCATACTTGATGACCCGCTCGTTCAAGAAGCAGAGAAAGCAGCGTCACGTTTTGTTCAATATCGTCACAGACTAACACTCGCTGGCTTGGCAGCTTCACTTGCGAGTGAACGTCCGCGCGCGGCAGCCTTTCACTTTTGGGCAGGGGCAGTTCGAAGTAGAAGCAGCTTCCTTTTCCGAGTTCACTGGTGGCATGAATCTCTCCACCCATTAGTTCAACCAACTGCTTGGAAATACTGGTCCCTAACCCCGTACCACCGAAACGACGGCTCATGGAAGCATCGGCTTGCGTAAAAGGATCAAAAATCGCCTCAACCCGGTCAGGTGCTATGCCGATACCGGTATCCATCACGCTAAAACGCATCACATCGCTCTGCTCAGTGGGCGCGATGTTAAGCGTGACGCTCCCCTCTTCGGTAAACTTGATGCCATTACCCACTAAATTCATCAGTACTTGGCGGATGCGGTCTTCTGCGCCGAAGACAATAGCTGGCACGCGATCATCAATATGTAGGTTGAGCTCAATGCCTTTGTTTTTCGCATTAAGCCATAACGTAGAGATGACGCCATCGACACAATCCGCAAGATGAAACACCACAGGTTCGACTTCGAGCTTGCTTTTTTCCAACTTAGCGCTGTCGAGAATATCATTGAGAAGATGAAGCAAAGAGCGAGACGCGTTGGATATGGTTTCCAGGTGACGTCTATCCTCGCTACCCATTGGTGATTCGAGCAAAATATTGGTAAAACCGATGATCGCGTTCATGGGCGTGCGGATTTCGTGACTCATATTGGCCAAGAATGCCGCTTTGGTTTCGACCGCTTCTTCGGCAATGCGTTTCGCATTTAACAGTTCAGACTCCATCTCTTTGCGATTGGTGATGTTGATCATCACACCATCAATCCACAATATGGTGCCGTCTTCATCGCGCACTACCATGGCGTTTTCAAGCACCCATACGGGTTGACCGGCTTTATCAATCAACTGATATTCGACAGCATAGGTTTGCTTGTTGCTGGGCAAGGCGGCGATCGTGTCACGCACCGATTGCTCGTCCTCTTCAACAATCAGTGAAGCTAAGCTTATGTTTCCTTCAAGGAACTCCTCCGATCGATAGCCACAGAGCTCCACGATGGCATCACTGAGGAAAATCGGACTCCATTTTGGGTCAAAACAGCGTCGAAAAGCCGCGCCGGGGATATTACGCATCAAAGAGGTTAATCGCTCTTGGCTGTCACGCAACTTGACTTCCATCGCTTTACGTTCAGAAATGTCTGCAATAAAGCCAACAAATAATGTATCACCATGCGTAAGGTGGACTTTACCTACACCAAGGCGAACTGGAAATTCATGGCCCTTTTTGTGCTGAGCATAAACTTCGCGCGGCGCACCAATGATTTTGTTCTCGCCCGTTTTGAGATAATTAGCCAAATAACCATCGTGTGCTTGCTTGTGAGGGGCTGGCATTAATTTGGAAATGTTTTGCCCAAGCAATTCATGCTCTTGCCAACCGAAAATTCGACTGGCGGCAAAGTTTACACCTTGAATGATGCCTTTCGCATCGATGGTAATCACCCCGTCCGTCGCGGTATCGAGGATTGCTTGCAATCGAGATTCGCTGGCAGTTTTCTCGGTTAATAATTGTCGGTAGCGCAGCTGTGAACTGACGTTCACCGCTAAGGTGGAAATAAGCAAAGTCGCAATGGAAACGGCGATGGCAATAAAAGACTGTTCGTGCAAATCCTGCGGGGCCATCATCATAGAATGAGGTTCGAGCATAATGAAGCGCGCCGCTTCCATGCCGGTGTAATGCATACCTGAAATGGCGCATCCCATGATCGCAGCGCTAACCAAGTTGATATGAAATGAACGCATGGTAGGGAAATGATGCTTAAGTAGGCGGCGCGCAGAGAGTGCGACGATGGCCAATCCGACCGCGACAACAATCGACAGACCAAACCAATACGGGTCATAGCGCAGCATGGCCCCCATTTCCATGGCTTCCATTCCGATATAGTGCATGGCACCAATACCCGCGCCTACCACCACACCATTGCGCAGAATAAGTCGATAAGAATCACGCTGATTGATCAACGATCGCAGTACCAAATAACTGGCTAACACCGCAGGAAGAAGCGATATCAATGTGAGTAAGGTGTCATAACTCATGTGATGAGGCATCTGAAAGGCGAGCATGCCGACAAAGTGCATACTCCAAATCCCCCCCGCCATAATGAAAGCACCAGAAATCAACGCCACCTGCTTATGTGATGGCGTAACGATGTGACGAGCGGCAGCGGCGAGTCTCAGTGCAAAGAATGACGCCATCATCGCAAGAAAGATGGAGACAACAACCAACCAAGGAACGTAGGTTCCTGTCATCAACGTATATGAGCCAACTTCTGTTATGAATAACCTATCGAGCATGAGGGAAATCACCCACTTTTTGTAATGATATTTTTATCAACTATTGGATGCATAAGGTACTATTTGTATTAATAAATGTGTAGGCATTTATAACCCTTAATTATTAGTGGAATCTCGCTTATCTAAAAACTTGACAGCTATTTCAATCACTTTTGTTTATTTTCCGATCTTTACACTCCCCCTAAAACGCAAAAAAGCCGCAGAATTCTGCGGCTTTTTGATGACCAAAAGGTCAAATTTAAGAGCTATTCGCTGACAAACTGCTGCTGTGGCGCGCGCGATGCGTTGACCAAGAGCACACCAACGGTCAGAACCATGGTGCCACACAAGATGAAGAGAAGGCGTCCAGTGAATTCATTTGGAATCAATGCCATCGCAAGAATACCTAGACCAGCAACACTGATCAGTTTGCCCAGCATGCCACGTTGCTTAGTATCGAGGTTCTGCTGTTCTTCTGAGTTAGCCACCACAGGCGTATTCCAGTTTTCGAACAGTTTTTCTACTTCCGCTTCACGCTCTGGCGAACGTCCTTTGTACACCAAGGTTGTCGCTAAGAAGAAGCCACCAGTGAACACTACGTGCGCCGCAAGGCTCAGTGCCACTTTCAAGTCCGCCCATTCACGACCAGTCAATGCTTGTTCCATACCGAACCAGTTCTCGATATGTTCTGCTTTTAGCGAGATACCAAAGTAGTAAGAGACGAAGCCACCGACCACTAGCGTTGCCCAACCAGCCCAGTCTGGCGTCTTGCGAACCCACATACCCAGTAGTACTGGGATCAACATTGGGAATCCGATCAGAGCGCCCACGTTAAGTACGATGTCAAATAGGCTTAGGTGACGAAGTGAGTTGATAAACAGACCAATGCCGATGATGACAAAGCCCATCACAATAGTGGTCACTTTACTTACCACAACCAACTCTTTCTGAGACGCATGAGGGCGCATAATTGGGCTGTAGAAGTTCATCACGAAGATACCCGCGTTACGGTTCAGACCTGAGTCCATTGAAGACATGGTCGCCGCAAACATTGCTGACATTAGTAGACCCACCATACCTGCAGGCATTACGTTTTGTACGAATGCTAGGTAAGCTGCATCGCCACCTACGCTACCGTATTGGTCAGCGAAGTCCGGCATGAACGCCGCTACGTACCAAGAAGGTAGGAACCAAATCAGTGGACCAACAATCATAAGTACACAAGCAAGACCTGCTGCTTTGCGAGCGTTGTCACTGTCTTTTGCACATAGGTAGCGGTATGCATTGATACTGTTGTTCATTACACCAAACTGCTTGATGAAGATGAATACCACCCAAAGCACAAAGATGCTCATGTAGTTTAGGTTGTTACCAACAAAGAAGTCGCCTTCGAAGTTAGACACGATGTTCGTTAGACCACCACCGTGGAAGTATGCCGCTACCGCACAGGTAATGGTTACCGCCATGATAACGAGCATCTGCATGAAGTCAGAGGCTACGACCGCCCAAGAGCCGCCTGTCACCGCCATCAGCATGAGAACCAGACCCGTCACAACGATCGTGGCTTCCATCGGGATGTTGAAGACAGCGGCTACGAAGATAGCAAGACCATTCAGCCAAATACCTGCTGAAATTAAGCTATCTGGCATACCTGCCCATGTGAAGAACTGCTCTGACGTCTTACCGAAGCGCTGACGAATGGCTTCAATTGCCGTAACAACACGAAGTTGACGGAACTTTGGCGCAAAATAGATGTAGTTCATGAAATAGCCAAACGCGTTGGCAAGGAATAGGATAACAACGACGAAACCGTCGCTGAACGCGCGTCCTGCGGCTCCTGTGAACGTCCATGCTGAAAACTGCGTCATGAAGGCGGTAGCTCCTACCATCCACCATAACATCTTACCGCCCCCTCGAAAGTAGTCGCTGGTTGAGGTGGTGAACTTACGGAACATCCACCCAATCGCGACTAAAAAGAAGAAATAGGCAAGAACAACAAGAGTATCAATGGTCATTTTTTCAGCCTTAAAATTAATAACATTAGCTTGTGACAAGCATACCCGAACATAAATCCATTTGTACTACAATATGCCTTTTGTGTGATCTAAAACAGATTTGATCGCACACTTTATTTGCAAGCGAATATTTAGTTTCATACATAAACAAGATGCAGAGCACAGATACATAGCGAAGAATGATACAAAGGTACTACTTCGAGTACTCCCGACAACGACACTCCAAAAAGTCATACAATTAAAAATAAAAAACCCAGCTTACGCTGGGTTTTTTTTACTACTTACACACTATACTAAGACAGCGAGATTTCAACAGTCTCACCATCAACGGTAAGAATCAGCGACTGCCCTTCTAGCTTATGAGAGACTTCCACTTGCTCACCGGCGTTCTTGTTTGGCACAAGAAGCGTTAGGATGTTGTGCTGTTTTGATGGTTTGAACTGCACTTCAACGTGACGGTGAATTTCAAGATCTTGGTACTCGTATGGGTCAACTTCGCCGAAGCCTTCAACGTTCTTAACAGATTCAATGTTGTCAGCAGACTCGTTGATGAAGTTCACGTCTAGGTGCGCTACTTCGCCACGGATAGTGAATGACTTGTCAGCCACTTCATTCGCGAATGTTGTGTGCATTAGCCAAGTCATGTCTTTCTCTTCAGAAAGAGCAGCCTTGTCTTGCATTACGAATACTTTACCCTTCACAAACCAGATCTTACGCTTGTAAGACTCGATTTCTGGAACGAAGTATTTGTAAGATGCTGTCGCATCACCTTCAACCATCTTGATTTCAGATTCAGTATCGAAGTCAGTGATGTTACCGCCCGCTTCAATACAGAAACGATCTTGGTGACCGTCAAAGCCCGTGTTCTTGTTCTCACCGTACTGACCTTTACCACCGAATAGAGGAAGGTTCTTAGAGAAGGTTTGACGACGCCATTTAGTGTGCATGTCTACACCGAAACCACCGTAGTAGCCAGTGATAGCAGCTAGCGTTTCACCGAATGCGTGCAGAGTGAACGCGTTTTGGTCACCGTGTGAGTGAGAGATAGAGCCAAATGGTGAACACTTGAAGACCATGTGGATGTGGTTATCACGCTCAGTCATCTTGTTGTGGAATGCCGCCCAACCTGTGATTGGGAATACTTTCAACAGTGGATCGTTTGACGGTGCTTTCTCTTCTGGTGCATCCCAAAGGATGTTGAAGCGTAGGTCGTCGTAGCCGAAGTCCCACCAACCGAAGTTGTAGAATTTCGTGTGAGCTTCAGTATCACGGCCTTTAAGCTGGTTGTAGTACCAAACGTACTCAGGCTTCTGGTTAACACCTGCGTAGTGCTTGATGTTGTAAGCCAGTTTTAGACCTGGGAAGTCACCGATTGATGACTGGTCACAGAAGCTCGCGCGCTTAGAGTGAACAGGCATACAGTATAGTGGGAAGTCACCAGTGTTTTCGTAGAATGTCTTGTTGAACATGTCTACGCCACAGTATGCTTTCAATAGGTCGAATGCTTCGCCTAGGAACGCCGTTTGCGTGTTCCAGTAGTCAGGACCTTCAGCCCAACCGCCGTCTTCACCGCCCCATGGTGGGTAGTGTACTGCGTAGTACTCTAGAGCGTATGCGATGTACTCGCCTGCTTTCGGGTGATCGTGGTAAAGCGCGATACACGTTGGGATGATAGCAGAAGAGATTGAACGTACACCGTGGCTGTTTAGAGGGTTGTTCAGTAGATCAACCGTGACTTTTAGGTGGTGCATGATTTCGTCTAGACGCTCGATTAGTGCATCTTGAACTTGCTGACGCTCTTCATCAGTGAAGTAAGCGTGTAGCCAGTCGTAACCCCAAGCCATGGCTGCGATTACACGGAAAGCGGCTTCGTCGTTGTAACCACGAGAAGTGACGCCTTCTGGATCGTAAGTCGAGAGCTTTAGAGTCCAAGCTTTTGCTTTGGCGATGAGCTCTTCGTCTTCTTTCACGATACCAGCGATGGCAAGGTTACGTGTCGCGTTAAGCGCCATTTGGCAATCAACGTACATTTGACGCCAGTAAGGACGCCATAGAGAAGCTTTGCCTACCGTCTCTTCTGGGTAAGGTTGAGGCTCTTCAAATGGTGCGGTATCTAGGAACTTAACCGTTGAGTTGTTGTAGAAGTCGTCGAACATGCAGTGAGATTCATCTGCGCGTACCGCGGCTTTAAACGCGTCTAGATCCGCAGATTGAACAAGAAGACGCGGACGTGCTTCGCTTAGGTTGTCGAGGAACGACAAATCAAAATCGCGCTTTTGTACTTCGATTGGGAGTAGATCGACAAGGTTACCTGCTGAAGTGTCATTTTCCAGCTTCATCTTCCTGATCGCATCAAGAGATTTTTGGTTGCTCATGTTAACTCTCTTTGTAGTGAGGGTTTGAAGGGTATGGGCAATAATATAAATCTTATTGTAGGACAATTAAACCTTAAAACGCGAAAAATAGTCTTTTTTGTCATTTCCGTGACCTAAAACAAATCGACAGTTCAGAAACACAAAAAAGCGAGCACTCGGCTCGCTTTCATCATCGATTTGGTATCGGCTTAGTTGACGTGCGCAACCGCCGCCTTTACTAGTGCACCTAGCTCGTCCCACTTACCTTCGTCCATCAGGTTCGTTGGTACCATCCAAGTACCGCCACACGCTAGTACAGAAGGGATAGATAGGTAATCATCCACATTCTTAAGGCTAACGCCACCCGTTGGCATGAAGTTAACTGGGTAAACCGCTGTCAATGCTTTTAGCATAGGCACGCCGCCTGAAGGCTCAGCAGGGAAGAACTTCAACGTACGAAGACCCATTTCCATCGCTTGCTCAACAAGGCTTGGGTTGTTCACGCCAGGAACGATCGCCACGCCTTTGTCTAGGCAGTATTGCACGGTACGAGGGTTGAAACCTGGGCTAACGATGAAATCAACGCCCGCATCGATAGACGCGTCCACTTGCTCGTTCGTTAGAACGGTACCTGAACCGATCAGCATGTTCGGGAACTCTTTACGCATCACGCGGATCGCTTCAATGGCACATTCAGTACGTAGCGTGATCTCTGCGCAAGGCATGCCGTTTTCTACTAACGCACGACCTAAAGGAATCGCGTGCTCAACTTTGTTGATGGCGATAACAGGGATCACTTTCAGGCTTGCTAGTTTTTCGTTCAATGTTGTCATAATGTTTAGACTCTCTCGTTATAAAGCTCGCACAAAGGCGAGCTTACTATTCATTCGATTACAAAGGTAAATCTGGCATTACATCACGAGGAATGATCGCACCTTTATGCTGAATCACTTGTCCTGCCATGCAGTGGCCGTTGAATGCTGCTTCTTGTGCGTTACCGCCCGTCAGACGTTTCGCTAAGAAACCTGCGCTGAATGAATCACCTGCTGCTGTGGTGTCAACCACGTTGCTGACCGGTTTTGGCGCGACGTAGTTCGCCTCTTCACCTTCAACGACGAGGCAATCTTGCGCACCACGTTTGATGATGATCTCTTTTACGCCCGCTTCCGATGTGCGCTTGATGCACTCTTCAAGGTGTTCATCACCGTACAATGCCTGCTCATCTTCAAACGTCAACAACGCAGTGTCGGTCAGAGACAGCATCTTCGAGTACCACTCAATCGCTTCAGCTTGGTCTGCCCATAGCTTAGGACGATAGTTGTTATCGAAGAATACTTGACCGCCGCGCTCTTTGTATTGCGCTAGGAAGTTGATCAACGTCTCACGCCCCACAGGGGTCAAAATCGCGAGCGTAATACCGCTTAGGTAAACCGCGTCAAAGCCAAACAGCGCATCAATCAACGCTTTAGACTCAGGCTGCTCGAACATAAACTTCGCTGCCGCTTCGTTACGCCAGTAATGGAAGTAACGCTCGCCAGTATCATCGGTTTCGATGTAGTACATACCTGGGTTTTTACCGTGAATACGCATCACGTTTGACGTATCGATCCCCTCTTCTTGCCAAACCTGTAGCATCTCAGTACTGAACGAGTCTTCACCCAGTGCCGTAATGTAACTGGTGTTTACATCGTGACCTTTGGTCAAGCGAGAGAGGTAGAGTGCGGTGTTTAGTGTGTCACCACCGAATGATTGCTTTAGTTCACCTTCTTTCTTCTGAAGCTCAACCATACATTCGCCGATGATAGCAACATTAATCATTTTCATTGTTTACCTTAGCAATTGAACTGCCAATGAATTACTTCAGGAAGTCTTCACGTGCAGGGTTAAAGACGTCTAGCAGGATACTGCCTTCTTCGAGCGCAACCGCGCCATGAACAAAGTGTTTCGGTGCGATGTACGCATCGCCTGGCTTCAGTACTTTTTTCACGCCGTCCACTTCTGCTTCGAAACTGCCTTTCACTACGTAGCCGATTTGATCGTGAATTTCGTGAGCGTGAGGGTGACCAATCGCGCCTTTATCAAACTCAAGGTGAACCGCCATCAAGTCGTCAGTATAGCCAACAATTTTACGTTTAATCCCGCCGCCAATGTCTTCCCAAGGGTGATCGTCTAAAAGAAAAAATGGATTCATCGTTTTGCTCCTAAAATCTAGCGTAGTGCTGTTTGTTCACATCATACCTCAGTGAGATTAATTGTAATACAATACAAACCAAAAGTGTGATGCAAATCAAAAATGAAACTACGTTTCAACTATTTCACCATCAATTATCGAACAAGAAAACGTCGAGTAAATCTCTGTGTTCTGGCCCGTTAATTCAGGTCCTCAATGCGAATTCAGTGATTTCGCTCATCATTTTTCCTCTCTACCCTACCATAATAATCAATATTGTATTACTTTATGTGGCAAATAATTTCTCTGCTACACCCAAAGGTGACGAGGACATAACGATGAACGCGCTCTTATTCACGCAAGATGAACTGACACTCCTACGCCAGGAAGTGGGTCAGCCCACCTTAATGGGCAAGACCATCGACAAACACTGTCGTGAACTTGAAGCGTTTATGCGCTTACCCCTCGAAGTACCCGGTCACGGTGAAGCCGGTGGCTACGAACACAATCGCCATAAACAGAACTACACATACATGAACCTTGCTGGACGCTTGTTTCTGGTCACACAAGATGAGCGATATGCAGCGTTTGTTCGTGATTTACTCGATGGCTATGCGGATATCTATTTAACGCTTGATTATCAAGTTCAGAAGAATACCAACCCGACTGGGCGATTGTTCCACCAGATCCTTAATGAACATGGCTGGCTTCTGTTTGCCAGCATTGCCTATTCCTGTGTTTCTCACACTATGAGTGAAGCGCAAAGAACGCGCATTATTGATCGCCTCTTTATGCCGATGATTGAAATGAGTACAGAGAAGTATGCACACCGTTTTGACCATATTCATAATCATGGTGTCTGGGCAGTCGCCGCTGTCGGTGCCTGCGCCGTCGCGATTGATAAACCTGAGTACTTGGAGATGGCCGTCTATGGCCGCGATAGAAACGCAACGAGCGGATTTTTAGATCAAGTATCGCACCTCTTCTCCCCATCGGGTTATTACCTTGAAGGGCCTTACTACTCTCGTTTTACCATTCGACCGTTAGTGCTGTTTGCCGAGATCATCCACCGACACCTACCTGAGGTCGATATTTACCGCTATAAAGATGGTGTGGTCGGTAAAACCGTGCAAGCGTTGTTGGCGACCGCTTACCCTAATGGTGTGTTCCCTGCTCTGAATGACGCCTCACAAAGCATGAGCATCAACGATGCCGGCGTGCAGGTCGCCGTGAGCATCTATGGCGCGCATTATGGTTTGGACGATAACATTCTTGGTATGGCGAAAATTCAACAAGGCGTTTGGATGCATCCTTGCGGCTTGGCACTCTCTAATGCCTTTGAAGAGGTTCAGGCGCAGCGTGAGATTGGTCTACCCTACTGGCCAAGTGTTGAACTGTGTGAAGGTCCAAATGGCGATCAAGGTGCACAAGGCTTTATCCGCATGCAAGATCCAAGTGGCGATGTAACCCAACTTGTGATGAATTATGGCATGCACGGCATGGGGCATGGCCATTTCGATACCCTTGGCATCACCCTATTCAATCGCGGTCAAGAAGTGCTACGTGAGTATGGCTTTGCGCGTTGGGTCAACATTGAACCTAAGTTTGGTGGACGCTACTTAGCCGAAAACCCATCGTATGCTCGCCAAACCGTTGCTCATAATCTGGTCACCGTTGATCAAAAGTGCCAGAACCAATTCGACGTCGAACGCGCAGACACTCGCAGCGGGACGCCACACTTTTTCGATGCGACTCAAGAGACACTAAAGGGCATGAGCGCATTCGCCAACGAGCATGTGGATGGTTGCGACATGCAGCGCAGTGTCTTTTTACTCAGCCTAGACGAGCTAGAAGCGCCACTCTTGATTGACCTGTACCGCATCGACAACCAACCGGACCAAGCCAATACGCTGCACAGTTACGACTACACACACCAATATCAAGGTCAAATCATTCGTAGCAACGTGGAGTATTACACCCATCAAGAGCTGCGCCCACTGGGCGATAGCCACGGTTATCAGCACTTATGGAACGTGGCAGAAGGAGAAGTCGCAGATTGTGCATTGGTCAGTTGGCTTCAGGGCCACAGCTACTACACTTGGGTTGGCGCGAGTTCAAATCCGAGCAGCAAGCTAATCTTTACACGCACAGGGGCCAATGACCCTAGTTTCAATTTGCGCAGCGAACCCGCCTTTCTGCTTCGAAGTGAAGGCCCGTCGGCGGTGTTTGCCTCTGCGCTTGAAACGCACGGCTATTTTAATGAAGAATTTGAACAGTCGGTCAATGCTCGAGGCCAAGTGGAGTCCATCCAAGTGGTTGCCTATAGCGATGCTGGGAGCGTTGTGCAGATCCGCACCCGCCTCCATGAAATTACCTTGATGGTCAGCCACCAGCAGCACGTGGCTGAGAATACGCCGCACCAAGTGGCGGACACAGAGAATGCAAACATTTACAGCTGGAACGGTGCCTACGCGTTAGACATCACCCCAAATAACTAAGTATCGGTCAGGAGACAACATAATGAGCTATCAACCTCTATTAATGAATGTTGAGGAAGCAGCTGAACTACGTAAAGCACTTGGCACGGATAGCCTATTAGGACGCGCATTGGCGCGCGACATCAAAAAAACCGACCAATATATGACACAGGTTGGCATTGAAGTCCCTGGTCATGGTGAAGGTGGCGGTTATGAGCATAACCGTCACAAGCAGAACTATATCCACATGGATTTGGCGGGTCGTTTGTTTCTCATCACCCAAGAAGATAAGTATCGTGACTACATTGTCGATATGCTCACCGCTTACGCCAAAGTGTACCCAACGCTTGAGAGCAATGTCAGTAAAGATACCAACCCACCAGGCAAGATCTTTCACCAGACACTGAATGAAAACATGTGGATGCTCTACGCATCGTGCGCCTACTCTTGTGTCTACCAGACACTATCGGATGAGCAAAAGGCGCTGATCGAAAACGATCTCTTCAAGGAGATGATTGACTTGTTTGTTGTCACCTATGGCCATGATTTTGATATCGTTCACAACCACGGTCTTTGGGCAGTGGCTGCGGTCGGTATTTGTGGTTATGCCATTAACGATCAAGCCTCGGTTGATAAAGCACTGTATGGTCTGAAGTTGGACAAGGTCAGTGGCGGCTTCTTAGCACAGCTTGATCAACTCTTCTCGCCCGATGGCTACTACATGGAAGGCCCCTACTACCACCGCTTCTCACTGCGTCCTATTTACCTGTTCGCCGAAGCGATTGAGCGCCGTCAGCCAGAGATTGGGATCTACGAGTTCAATAACTCGGTCATTAAGACGACGTCTTACGCAGTGTTCAAAACCGCGTTCCCAGACGGCACCTTACCAGCGTGCAACGACTCGTCAAAAACCATCTCTATCAATGATGAAGGCGTGGTGATGGCGACGTCTGTTTGCTTCCATCGCTATGAACAGAACGAAACCTTACTCGCGATGGCCAACCACCAACAGGACGTATGGGTACACATCTCAGGTAAAACGCTCTCTGATGCGGTTGCGAATGCCAGCGACATCAAGCCATTCAACTGGGGGAGCTTATACATTACCGACGGCCCACAAGGTGAGAAAGGGGGTCTCGGTATTTTGCGTCACCGCGACGCGCAAGACGACGACACCATGGCGTTGATCTGGTTTGGGCAACACGGCTCTGATCACCAATACCACTCAGCACTCGATCATGGTCACTACGATGGTTTGCATCTGAGCGTATTCAATCGCGGCGTAGAGGTCCTGCACGATTACGGCTACGGTCGCTGGGTCAATGTCGAGCCTAAGTTTGGTGGACGCTACATCCCGGAGAACAAGTCGTACTGCAAACAAACGGTCGCCCACAACACCGTGACGGTGAATCAGAAAACGCAGAACAATTTCAACACTGCCCTGGCAGAGTCAAAGTTTGGTGAGAAGCACTTCTTCAACATCGACAACGCCAAACTGCAAGGCATGAGTGGTCGTATCCGTGATTACTATGAAGGCACGCAGATGCAGCGCAGCATCCTACTTGCCGAGTTACCCGAGTTTGAAAAACCGCTGGTGATTGATGTCTATCGAATCGAATCCGAGCAGGAGAACCAGTACGACCTTCCTGTGCACTACAGCGGCCAGATCATTCGTACCGACTTTGAATACAACACACACTCCACACTCAAGCCGCTTGGCGATTCTGACGGTTATCAGCACCTTTGGAACCTAGGCTCAGGTAAAGTAGAAGGCAGCGCGCTGGTCAGTTGGCTAGTGAAAAACAGCTACTACACGTTAGTCACCAGTGCGAATTCTAACAGCGAAGTGATTTTTGCTCGTCTCGGCGCCAACGATCCTGACTTCAACCTGCGCAGTGAGCCCGCATTGATTCATCGCCAAAGTGCAAAAGATCATGTCTTTGCCTCCGTCCTTGAAACACACGGCTACTTCAACGAAGAGTTTGAACAATCCGTCAATGCACGTGGTTTTGTCAGCGCGGTGACCGTGGTGGGTCACAACGAAGTCGGCACTGTGATTCGTATCGATACAACATCAGATAATCACTACCACTACGCCATTTGTAACCTTGATGAAGAGGCACAACATGGCGAGCACAGTGTTGAATTTAATGGTACCGCCTACACATGGCAGGGTGCCTTTGCCCAAATTGATTAGACCGTGTTCGGTTCGCTCGTTGGCCCCACCGACTGAGCGCCCCTCTCTCACATGGGCTTATTGATGTAAAAATCTAACTAAGACAAAAGCCGAGCATCCCGCTCGGCTTTTTATTTACAAGTTATCATATGACAAAAATAACCATGACTATGATGAGGATTTCATCGTGCTCGCGATCACTAAAACCTCCCTTTAACCCTTTAAATATCTGAGCTGGAGCACTGTTTGGCACTCTCGATAGTGATCAAAATAACACTAGGCCAACTCCTCGTTGTTCATCATTAAAATAATACAATATCATTTGTTTGTGATTAGGACGTAACACGGAATTAATGCCCATGAAGAAGGATCACGTATCCATAGCTAAAGATGCCGTCGAACTTGTCAAACCCGCTATAGACAAGCTCTTTGAGCGAACCAATCGCCAGGAGCTACACATAGTGATCATGGACCCAAGGCTCAAACCTTGGGAGGCAAGCTTCGAAGAGGCCATTTTGTACCAAACCTCACTGGGCTCTCCAGATGAGTGGACCATCCCTTTTGACCAATTTGCCCTTAATAAAGCTAAGCAAGCATGGCGCAGCGGTCAACCTAACCTGGTCAACCAAACCCTGCACACATCATCACTGCAATCGGAGGATCTGCTGTTCTATGGCTCCTTTGTATACGGCGATGTCGTCGTCGCGTGCAGCGGCGTCGAACAATGGTACGACATGCTCATCAGCGGATGGCTAGCCGTCGCATTTGAGCAACTGTGCATGAGCGAGTACCAAAACAATAAAAGTAACAACCCTACACAAACTTACCGAAACTGAACGTGAAGAGAAGGTCTAAGACTATGAGCAAACTACTGAAATCTCTACTGGTTACCGCAGGCATTATGGCGTCAGCGAGCGCTATCGCCGCCGACTATCCGACCAAAAACATTCGACTTGTTGTTCCCTTTGGTGCGGGTGGCGGTACGGATGCCGTAGGTCGTACCTTGGCCAATTCTGCCAAAGATATTCTCGGTCAAAACATTGCCGTGATGAACCGTACTGGTGGTGCAGGCGCCGTAGGCATGAGCTTTGGTGCTCAACAACGTCCCGATGGCTACACACTGACGGTCGTTACACGCGAAATTGCGTCATTACCTCAAATGGGACTCATGCAACACGACGCGAGCGATTTTAAATTGATCCGTCTGGTCAACCTTGACCCTGCGGTTGTGTTGGTGCACAAAGACAGCCCATACAACACCATCAACGATCTGATTGCCGAAGCCAAAAAAGGCGATGGCGTCGTGAAGTTTGCCTCCACCGCAGCGCCAAACTTCTACCTAATGGCTCTAGAAAAAGACCAAGGCATCAAGTTAAATGCCATTCCTTACAACGGTGCAGCGGAAGCCATCCCGTCCGTATTGGGTAACCACACCGACGTGACTATGGTTACGCCAGGAGAAGCGATTGCGCAGCTTCGTTCAGGTCAGCTTAAAGCGCTCGGCGTGATGTCTAATGAGCGTATCTCGTACATTCCAGATGTCCCAACCCTCAAAGAACAAGGCGTTGATGTGGTAACAGGAACATGGCGTGGTATTGGCGCGCCAAAAGACACGCCAGATGAAATCATTGAGACCTTAGGTAAAGCCTTTGATGAAGCAATGGCATCTGCTGAGTTCAAACAGTTCATGGAAAAAGGTGCGATGACCATCCACAACATGAACGCCGAAGAGTTTACTCAGTTCGTCAAAGACGATACCAAAGCACTGAGCACACTCATCAACTGATCGACGTCGAGTTATTGGGAGCCTTCTCTTGAGGCTCCCATTTTTTGCTGTATCGAGGTGTCCCTATGATGAACCGTCATGTAATTTTCCCTTCTCTCATGATTGTATTGAGCGCACTGACTCTTGCAGTCATCACTCAGTTTGATCAACCGAGATTTCAAGATGCGAGCGTCAACGCACAATTCTTCCCGAGCGTAATCGCTATGATGCAAATCGTCATCTGCGTTGCGCTGATTATTCAACACAAGCTCAAAACCACTGCGTCTAGCGATGCGCCGATTTTCTCCAAAATGGCGTGGTTCGGTTTGGCCTTTCTCATTACGTATGCCGCGCTCATCAGCGTGATCGGTTACTTGTATGCCAGCTTACTCGCGTTCACCCTCTACCTGATCTGCTTTAGAGTGAAAAAGCCGGTATTTTATGCCGTGGCGTGGGTATTTGTCTTTTCTGTTTACTATCTGTTTGGCGAGGTGTTTTACATTGCTTTGCCCGACGGCTACTTCTATTAAGGAGGGCGTATGTTAGAACATCTGTTTAACGGCCTCTTGACGGCTTTTAGCCCAGCAGTATTGCCAGTGCTGATTTTCGGCGTTGTCGGCGGTATTGTACTTGGCGCCCTACCAGGATTGACCGCGACGATGGGGGTCGCCATTTTACTGCCTTTCACCTTCGGCATGGAGTCCACTCCGGCACTGGTGATGCTTATCGGCGTCTACATTGGAGGCATTTACGGCGGCTCTATCGCGGCGATTTTACTTAAGACGCCCGGTACACCCGCTTCCGCAGCGACGGTGTTGGATGGGCATACACTTGCGGCGAAAGGCCAGGCCGCCCGTGCACTCAGTATCTCAGCTGTCGCGTCCTTTATTGGTGGATTGATCAGTACCGTAGTCTTGATAGCCATCGCGCCCCTATTGGCCAATTTCGCCCTACGCTTCAACGCGCCGGAATATTTCGCCCTCGCCCTGTTTGGATTAACCATCATCGCCAGTGTCTCGGCACAAAATATTCTTAAAGGCTTGTTAGCTGGCACCATTGGCTTACTGGTCTCTACGATAGGCTTAGACCCTATCAGCAGCGTACCCAGATTCACTTTTGGCGTGATGGATTTATACAGTGGCGTGAACGTCATTCCGGTTCTGATTGGTCTGTTTGCTCTGTCTGAGGCCATCAATCAAATTGAGAAACTCCTGCATGAGAAACGTGCCTCAATCGCCAAATTCGACCACACATTGCTCAGCCGATCTGATTTAAAAGAGATGATGCCCACCGCGGTGAAAAGCGGCGTACTTGGCACGTCCATCGGTTCTGTGCCCGGTGCGGGTGCAGACATTTCGGCCTTCGTTTGTTACAACGAAGCCAAACGGGTCTCGAAAAATCCTGATGAATTTGGCAAAGGCTCAGTGAAAGGTCTCGCCGCCGCAGAGGCTGGAAACAACGGTGTTACCGGCGGTGCATTAGTCCCCCTATTGACGCTTGGTGTACCCGGCGATGCGGTCGCCGCCGTGCTACTCGGTGCCTTGATTGTGCAAGGTCTCACGCCGGGTCCATTGCTCTTTGCGCAAAATCCAGATGTCGTTTACGGTGTGTTTAGCTCGATGTTGGTCGCCAATGTAGTGATGGTCATCGTCGGCTTAGTTGGCATTCGTTTTTTCTGTCGCATCATCGAAGTGCCGAAGCTTTTAATGATACCCATCATCATTTTCTTATCGATCGTCGGTGCCTATGCCATCAATAACTCGATGTTCGATGTCGGTATTGCGATTGCATTTGGCCTACTTGGATTTGTATTGGGTAAGCTTGATATTCCATCCTCACCGATCTTACTCGCCATCATTCTTGGCCCTATGGCCGAAACGAACTTACGAAAAGCTCTACTGATGTACGATAACTCCTGGTCATTCCTCTATGAACGTCCAATCGCCCTTGGCTTTGTCTTATTGGCCATCTTCTCTGTCTACTCAACAATGAAGATGAAAAAGAAAGCCAAACTCGAATCCGCGCACCAGTAAGCTTTTCCCTTCCCCAGACTCCCAAGCCTGCTTGGGAGTCATCACACCACAGTTTGTTACATTATGCCAAGTTGGAATAGCCGTTATTCGTCATCAACAACGCCGGATTTTGCTATACTCACCGCGCAACGCTCCAGACCAATTAAATCACTGATTTAATTAACTTATTACATAAACTAGATCAATACTTCTCCTCTATTTGCGTTGCTAGTTGATAAGATTTCTGCACGTTCAAATAGGTACGGTTATGGGTTTTAAACATCGAGAAACGTTTATTTATCAGTTGGAAAGACACGATAAGCGCTACTGGATGAAATTCTGTGGTGAGAACAAACGTAATCCAATTAACCGCCTATTCAATCGTCTGATGACGCTGTCAGGAAAAAGCCAAAATTGGCAGTTACACAGTGGCTTCGACACCAAAACGCGCTTTTTGCTTGAACAGAGTCACTTGATTGAGGCGGCAAAACGGTCACTCCCGGTTCCTCGCGTCGTGATGCAAGGTCGCGGGTTGTTTGTTACCGAGTGTGCCGGCCAGCCTTTGACCGAGGCACATGCTGTCTCACCCAAACAGCGCTTAACCAAAGCGATGCGCGGGCTGATTGCGTTTCACCAACAAGACATGATTCATGGCCGTCCGGCGATGCGGGATATTTTAATCAATGACGCTGGACAGGTGACCTACATTGATTTCGAAGAGTCGCGCTTCTCTGCCTGCCAGACACTGCGCACGCGCGATGTGCTCTTGCTTTTACTCGACTCCTATCGTTTACAGCGAGTCAGTCAAGCCACACGTTTGGCGCTCCTTACTGAGTGGCAACAGCAAGTGGGACAAGGCAGTACGCACAACCTAGCCGTTGTCGCACGCTTTCTCACCTACAATCGCTGGATGGCCAAGTTAGTGCTGACGTTTAAATCGAACCGATTGTCACGCCAGCTTTTACTACTTGAGCGCCTGTTGAGCCGCGCACTTCGTTAGTGCACTCATCATCTAGAAGCGCTCTAGTCATACATCAATTGCTTGGCTTTTTCTGCATCAAACTCATCCAAAGAACGTCTGGCTAAGCGTCTAAACGGCCACGCTTTGACGATTTCTTCAAGTGGCATCACAGCAAACGCCCAGAAAATACTGCCTTCTAGCCACAGTACGATGCCAGCGCACAGCGGCAGCGCAATCACCCATTGCCCCGTAAAGTTGATCTTAAAAACCTCAGTGGTTTTACCCAAAGCACGCAAAACCTGCCCATGCACGGTGTTATAGCCCCGCACAATCGGAAGGAATATATACAAAGGTGCAATCACCGCCAGTGCAAGGTAGGTGTCGGGGTCCAAATTGGAATACAAATGGGGCAACAGAAAGCTTAATCCTAAAAAGGCCAAGCAAGACAATGCCGAGATGGTCACCGCGACATCAATACTGACATCGACGTTCTTGCGTAAGTCATCCAGCTGCTTAGAACCAATCGCTTGGCTAATGGTAATGGCCGATGAGACGGCCCACGCCGTGATGAACTGATTACCCGCCTTAACCCAAGGCATAATAATGGTGATCGCCACGTAGGAATAAAGCGGCAACTGCGAAAAAGTCAGCATGTACAGTGTTGCGCCCGTCATCAGCATAGTGACATTAGCCGCCACGGGAAAGATCTCTTTAAAGTGGTTGATAGCGTTGCGCCGCAATGACGCATCCAAGGTGCGCAGCGAGAGACGCACATGACTGCGCTGTAAGCAAAGGACGAGAAACAGCAGCCGAACAGTAATCGCCACCAAGCTTCCGATTGCCGCCCCTTGTACCCCAACGCCTTGCCATGACCCCATACCGTGAATCATCGCGTATGAAACCGCGACATTAATGGGCGCTTCAAGTAAGTACCCTTTAAACGGCAACTTGGTTTTCCCCAGTGCGTTAAAGAGGGCAATCATCACCTGCGTCGCCGCGTTGATGACCACAATGTACTTCGCCACCGATAAGTAACGCGCGGTTTCTTGCTTTAAAAGGTCATCATTGGTCAGCGCACTAATAAGCGCACTGTCTGCGAGCGTCAACAAGGCTAAAAACAGCACAGCAATACAGCCATTAATCAAAATCGCCGCCCAGAAGCCCTTATTCAGCGCACTCTCTTGACCAGAGCCAAACGCGCGACTGAGCACCAATTGCGAGCCATTGGCAAGAGAGATTTGAATCCCGAGCAAGAAAGAGACGATGGTAAACGCGATCCCCATCGCCGCTAGCGATATCTCACCAAGCGGTGACACCAACAAGGTGTCGATCATCAACATGGATTGCATCAGCAATGCATTGAGTGCTAAGGGCCAAGCAAGCGATAGGTTTTTGCGAACGTAAGGGTTAAGGGTCATGGTGACGACTCAATTTCCAATGCTTAAACAAACGAAAAAACGTCACCGAAGCGACGTTATTGGGGTGATTCTTTTTCAAACGACTTGCGCTAAACGCTGGTTCTCATCATTCAGTAGCGTTTGAGAGGCGAGACGCGCCGCATCCGATTTTCCTGCCATGATCGCATCGTAAATGCGTTGGTGCTCGGCTAAACAAAACCGTCCGCCTTCTGCCGACTCATCAATAAACTCGCGGAAGATAGTGGAGAGGATATTGCTAAACGGCAAGAAAAACTGATTACCTGTTGACTGAAAAATCAGTTGGTGAAATAAGTGATCGTTTTCTGTCCACTGCGCCATGTTGTGGCTCTGTGCCGCAAAGGTCATGCGCTGAAACACAATAGACAGATCTTTACGCTGAGCGACCGAGGCATGTTTCGCGGCAAGGGCGCACGCTTCTGGCTCAATCGCTTTTCTCAGTCCGAGGAACTGCGCAAGAAAACGTTGATTATCCTCTAAATCTTGGATCCATTCCATCAACTGAGGGTCAAGAAAATGCCAATTATTACGCCCTTGAACTCGCGTTCCTACCCGGGGTTTGGACTCAATAAGTCCTTTGGCGGACAAAAGTTTGATCGACTCACGTAATGAGGTTCGACTGACACCAAAAATGTCACACATCTCCAGCTCACAAGGCAACTTTTCCAGAGGCTGCAATCCCCCCGATAAAATGCGCCGAGCGATCTGCCGCGCGACTTGAACGTGAATTTTACGGCTTGAATCCTCGACTGAGGTAAATGTCGCCATACAGTACTCCCGATGCACCCAATGATGACCAGGTTCACGACAAGGCCATAGTGAGCACAGACACAATGATATAATCGAAACACTCTCAGCGAGAAGAACGCTTGAATTATAAAAAGCCAGTCAGCGTCGGCTTTTGGGTCAGACGAAGGATTGCGTGGAGAGAAAAACACACCAAACACCATTAATAATACAATAATATCAATTTTTAACAACTTAATTTCTCAGCAAAATAATCACCAAACAAAATAAACCCTTGTTTCATTTAATATTTGTGAACCAGTTCAAACTCAAGAAATAATGCGCCGATTTAACACGCATTTAGTCACAAAAAGGCGCAAAAAACAGACACAAATCGACCCTCTCTACGTGCTAGATTGAGCCTTTTGAGTGATCGCGCGAGCCTTTATGGCACAAAGAGTGTGAGTCAATCGCGCTTTGCAAAAGCAATGGTTGGTCAACGGTGAGAAGAGTGCTATATTTAGGCTTAAATAATACTTATATTTTTAATTGAAACAGGTCGAAGAAGTAGCAATATGATGACTGGAGCTTTTAACTCAATCGCAGGTTCAAAACGTAGCCTGCACGTACAAGTCGCGAGAGAAATCGCTCGAGGCATTTTATCTGGCAAATTGGCACAAGGCTCTATTCTCCCTGGTGAGATGGAATTATGTGAACAATTTGGCATCAGCCGCACTGCCCTGCGCGAAGCCGTCAAATTGCTGACCTCGAAAGGCATGCTTGAGTCACGACCTAAAGTCGGAACCAGAGTGGTCAATCGTGCCTACTGGAACTTCCTCGACCCTCAACTGATTGAGTGGATGGATGGACTAACAGACACTGACCAGTTCTGCTCACAGTTCTTGGGTCTGCGCCGTGCCATTGAACCCGAAGCGTGCGCACTTGCCGCCATCCATGCGTCGGCTGATGAGCGCATTGAACTTTCTGAGACCTTCCAACAGATGGTTGAGATTGCCGAAGCTGACGTGTTTGACCAAGAGCGCTGGATGGAAGTGGATACGCGATTCCACAGCCTGATCTTCAACGCAACCGGTAATGATTTCTACCTGCCTTTTGGTAACATTCTGACCACCATGTTTGTCAACTTTATTGCGCACTCGTCAGAGGAAGGCAGCACTTGCATCAATGAGCACCGCCACATCTACGATGCGATCATGGCGGGCAACCCAGACAAAGCGCGTCAAGCGTCTATCGTTCACCTGCAAGATTCGAAGCACCGCCTCGCAGCAGTGAACTGATCACTAGCACATATCAAACTCAAAGCCCTCGCCGATGCGAGGGCTTTGTCATTTTCAACACAAATCATCCAACTTACTGCAAGCCTAGCGCACTTCTATCTCGCCTAACCTCCCAAAATTTCGGCAAAATCTGACTTAAATTTGGACTTCACCCAACAATAGGGGCTATCATAAGACAATTCATTTTGACTCGTTGACTCACATCGCTCATGACCGAATCTTTACTGCCCAATATTGTCCAATTTATCGCGCAAATTGACCCTTTTGATAAGCTGCCTAAAACCGCTGTTCGTGAATTGGCTGGGAATGTTCAGATTACCTATTTGTGCAAAGGAGACACCGTGGATCTATGTAAGGAGGGCAAAGAAAAATCCCTCTACATGATCCGCACCGGCTCAATGGAGCAACGTAAAAAAGATGGCGTCTTGCGCGCCAAGCTCGAAGCTGAAGATATTTTTGGTTTTACCTTCCTCTCAAAAGATGTCGATAGTAACAGCGATAAAGGCTACAAAGCGATTGCGCTAGAAAACACCCTGCTCTACATCGTGCCTCACTCAGCCCTGAAGGCTCTGTTTAAGGCACACCCTGAATGCGCAGAGCACTTTGCTTCCCAAGCTCAAGTGCGGCTTAAATCTGCATTAGATGTGGTGTGGTCAAACAAAGAGAAAGGCATCTTTATCAAGAAGGTCTCTGAGGTTGCCAGTGGTCGCGTTGCGATTGGTGATGCTAAAGATTCCATCAAGAAAGTTGCCAAAGAGATGCTGATCAAACGCTCGCCGTGTGCGGTGATCTACGAGGACGAAAAAATTGTAGGTCTCATCACGGACCGTGACATGACCAAACGCGTCATCGCACAGGACGTCAGCACCGATGAGCCGATTTCCAAAGTCATGACACTGTCGCCGCTGACCATCAGCCCAGATGATCTTGTGATGCACGCTGCCTCTATGATGATGCAGTTCAACATCCGTAACCTGCCTTTGGTCAAAGGCAACAAAGTGGTCGGTTTGCTTACCACCACCCACTTGGTGCAAAACCACCGCGTGCAAGCCATCTTCTTGATTGAAAAGATTAAATACTCAGGCAGTATCAAGACATTGGCCAGTTACACACCGGAAAGACAAGCAATTTTCGAAGCTCTGGTCGAGGGCCATGTCGCACCAGAAGTGATCGGTAAAGTCATGACAATGATCATGGATGCCTATACGCGCCGTTTGATTCAAATTGCTATCGACAAATTGGGACCGCCGCCGTGTGAGTTCTCTTGGTTGGTGGCCGGGTCTCATGCACGTAATGAAGTTCACATGCTGTCGGATCAAGACAGTGCGATCGTTCTCGCCGACGACGCCACCGACAGTGATAAAATCTACTTTAAACACATGGCGATGATGGTCTCCAATGGATTAGCGAGCTGTGGTTACCCCTTATGCCCTGGCAAGTACATGGCCGCGACGCCCAAATGGTGCCAGCCGCTGAGCGTTTGGAAGCACTACTACAAAAAGTGGGTCGCGAATCCAGAATATGAGCGGCTGCTGAATATCAGCGTGTTCTTAGAGATTCGCTCCGTCTACGGCAACAAAGAGTTTGAGCAGATCCTCCGTGATGAGTTGCATCGCAACATCCGTGATAACCATGCTTTCTTGAGTATCCTCGTCAATGATTCGGTGCAAACCAACCCACCACTCGGCATCTTTAACAAGCTCGTTTTAGAAAAATCTGGCGAGAACAAGAAAACACTCAATATTAAGAAATACGCCATCAACTTGATCATTGATTTGGCACGAATCTATGGTTTAGCGGTGGAGTCTGATGTCTCTGCAACCGACGAGCGTTTTAAAGCCGCATTTGAAAAAGGCATCATGAGTGAAGATTCGTATAAGAACATCTTGCGTGCCTATCAGTTTATTCTCTCATTTCGCTTTAGCCATCAAGTGGAAGCGCTCAAACGCGGTGAGATAGCAGACAACCACATTAACCCCGACAGCTTCGGTAGCTTCGAGCGCAATCACCTAAAAGATGCGTTCCGTATCGTTTCTGAGCTACAAGACGGGGCGAAGATAAGGTTTGGCTCACGATGATTCAGCTCTTTAATCGCTATTTCCATCCGCTGTCCCATCACATTAAAGCGCGCGAGCATTACCTTGCGAATGTTCGTCTCGCCGATGTGTTTTACCCGTTGGTGAAACAACCTGAACTCAATTTGTCGACGCTTGCAAGTGACTACGACTATTTGGTTGTCGACCTTGAGACGACGGGCTTAGACAGTGAAGTAGATAGAATTTTGTCGATTGGTTGGGTCACGCTCTCCGCCGAGTCTATCGATATGACCTCGGCGCACCACTACTATGTTAATAGCCGTTCGCAAATCAAAGCCGAGACAGCAGTCATCAACCACATTACGCCACAAATGCTTGAAGATGGCATTTCGATTCATGATGCGATGAACACCTTCTTTGAAGCCGCACACGGCAAAATACTCGTCGCGCACGGTTGTATGGTAGAAAGCAATTTCATCAATCGTTACTTATCTAAATCATTTGGCCTGAACGCTTTTCCTCTCACCTGGCTCGACACCTTGTGTATCGAAAAGAAGATGGCAAAAGCGATCAATCACCACGAAGAGATCGACGTGTCGCTCTCAGCCACACGACAACGCTATCAACTACCCGAATATTTCGCCCACAACGCCCTCACGGATGCGGTCGCCACGGCAGAACTTTTATTGGCGCAGAAAAAACGCATCGCTTCCCACAAGACGGTGACGCTGAGCCAGTTGTATAAACTCAGTCATTAACTCGGTTTTCCCGCACCTTAAACACACTGTATGAAAAAAAATGATGTCTCGTTCGCCATCTTCCTGCTGGTTGGCGCAAACTTACTCGCTTCACTGTCTGATGTATCGTTAAAAATCCTCAATGGTGAAGTCCCGACATTTCAATATGTCTTCCTCCGTCAATTGATTAGCCTCACTCTGCTACTGCCCTTTTGGTGGTCACTCCCCAAGCAGCGCCGTCGAATGGGCTGTGATGGCATTACCTTTTGGCGCGCACAATTGATTTTATTGGGAAGCGCATGTGCCATGGTGGCCATTACTCACCTGCCCTTGGCGACCGCGAATGCGATTTTCTACGTTGGGCCACTGTTAGTGTTGCCGCTTTCCATCGTATTTTTGGGAGAGCGCCCTTCCGCGGGCAAAATTTTTGCCACGCTACTGGGCTTTATTGGTGTTTTGATTGTCTTGCGCCCGGAGCACTTTCACTGGGCGGCCATCATCGCGCTAGGCAGTGCGCTCGCCATGGGGGTGGGTAACATTCTCATCAGACGTATGCCTCAAAATCAGCCCTTGGTGTGCACTCTGTTTTGGACCACCTTGATGACTCTGCCCATTGGCGCCGTCATTGCCTACCTTGAGTGGCAACCTATCGAATGGCACCACGTAGGCTGGATTGTAGCGATCAACCTGTTTGTGCTAAGCTATCATGCCCTTGTTGTACAAGCCTTTCGCCGAGCCCCCGCCAGCCAAATCGCGCTCGCCGAATACTCTGGCCTTGCCTTTGTCACTCTGTTTGGCGTGATGTGGTTCGATGAAATCCCTGATTTTTTCACAGCGCTAGGCATAATACTGATTATTGTTCCTATGATGCCAATACGTTGGAAACGGTGGATAAGAGGAAAGAGAAGAGACGTTGATTTAGCGGTTTAGATATGGAGTATAAAAAGAGGTGGGAAGACCACCTCTTTTTATCGATTACTGGTCGAGAACTAGCTCATAAAATCGTACCTGCGCATAGTCTTCTGAGTCTGGGCCACCATAAGCGCAGCCAGACGAACCGGTATTACACTGGTTGTAAGATCCCGCCTTAAAGTACATCCAGTCGGTGCCGTAGCCCTGGTCGATTTCATGCCCTTGGTACTGACCTGCGGTCAAATCGATGGTGACGCTTTTCGTCTCTTCATTGTCTAGTCCCGGGGATTTGACAAAGTTGAGCGTCATCATGTCACCTTCGACAATCACTTCATAAGAAAAGACTTCATTGAGCGCAATGCCATCGCGTGGCTCTGAATCACCTTGACGCAGGTTGTGCTGACCAAAGACATCATGTCGAATGTCTTTGCGCAGTTTTGATTTTTGCTGCTCAAGCGGTGGATTCAGTTCGTAGTTCCAACTGAGTGAACCCAGGTTGTGTTCCGGTAATTTTCGGTAAATGATTTTTAGTGGCTCATTCTTTGAGCCATGAATCTGCCCAATCACAGTCGCAAATGCACCATTCTTTTTATAATCACCACTGGTACTCACCCAGTCCACAGCTAAAGTCGCCTTCAAACGCCCCCCAATTGAGCCATACTCCTCGGCTTGAGGATGCGATGCGACGACGAAGTTGTTTTTAGGCTCCCCGTAATGATCAGCTAGCATCGCTCTTAACTCACTGCGCGCATTTTTACTGTTAGGTGTGGTTGGCGCTGTGTTGGGCGCTTTAAACACCATAGCGCCAGTTTCTTTATCGGTATAGAACCATTCTGAATGCTCATAATCCGATAGCTTATCTTTCTGGATTTCTGCCGCTTTTCCTTTTCGGCTCCCCTCTTCTTCCGTCATCGGTAAGGTGATTTTCCAGTTACTCAAGTCGAAGTTTTGCCCTGGTTTTGCTTGAGGATCCAGGGACTGCACCATTGAAGATACTAATTCAGAGCTCGTCGAAGCTGGTAAAGCTGATTCAGCGGACAGTGTAGAAGAAGCAGATGCGAGCAACATACCCACAACAATGAGATTGAGGTTTGTATTTTTCATGACAATATCTCTCGACAATTATTGACTCTGATGAGTCGACCAAGCCGCACTTGGTCGACTCATCAGGGTTGTTAGAATTTATAAGTGATGCCTACACGGCTTCGCAACTGACGATCAGTCTTGTCATCACACGCACTGTTGCACTGAACATTGCCAAACTCTACATAAGGACGCCAGTCTGAGTTTTGAATCTTGTAACCGACTTTCAAGTTATAATCCCACTCGTACTCGCCGTCTTTGTTTCCAACTTTCCATTCTTTGCTAAAAAAGTCTTCTTTGTAGTTAGCTTCAAAACCCAGTTGTATTTGATTCCATGTGTATTCGAGGTTACCAGTTAATTTACTTGCGTTAAGAGAGTCGTGTTTTTCGCCATCACGTCCTGTCGATGTATTCCCACTCGAATAATTTCGAAATTCATGGCGGTAACGAAACTTAGCCGTTACACCATTATCAAATTTCTTTTGGATTCTTAGCTGAGGTTTATACGTGACATTGTTACTACCGAATGTCACTGGCATACCTGGCTGCAATCGCCAACCATCGGCAAGGTCAAAGTTATAGCTGTAGACAAACTCGCTATCACCGCGCTGTAACTCACCTAAATGTCCGGAGTGTTTCATTTCAACACTAAAATTGTGGCTTCCAGAATTGCCACCAATTAGCACGCGCCCCGCCCATTGTTCTCCGCCATGTTTATATTCCTCCCGAAAATCGAGAGAAGCAGCAGAGACAAGGGTAGTACAAAGTAGTGAACTCACTAATACAGCTGTTTTTTTCATGTTGTTCATTTTCGACCTTTCTATATTGTGTTTATGTATGACAATATTATTTATCAGAAAGATAAAATATTCCGTGATCCATTTCTCGATTAAAGATCGAAACATAACAATGTGCGTCGAGTTAATTAGTTAGTTAAATATCAGGTTATAAAGTTAATGAATTTCATAAGTTATTTGTATGCACTTAAGCGCTTAAATACATCACACTAATCGCACACTAAAGATAAAATTTAAATACTACAAAATAGCAAATGAGATAGATTATCTTTGACTTGGAAAAGAAGTCGCCTACTCTCGACTAAGAAAAGAGAGTAGGCCAGTCGATATGATGGAAGATTTAGATCTTAAATCTCGCGATTAACGTGTCTACCTCACCATTTAAGTTCTGGATGTTGCTCGCTTCGCTGACTTGCTTTTCACTGATGGTGTTTAGCTCATTCACAAGATCATTGATCTTGTGAATATTAACATTCACAGACTGAATAACCGTATTTTGCTCGCTGGAAGAATGGGAAATTTGACTATTAAATTGGTTAATGATGTCTATTTCATTATCTAGCTTGTGAAGCATATCCACTGCGTGTTCGATCTCTAAACGCGTGGCTAAACATTGCTCTTTGGTTTGTTCAATCGACAGAACCAGGCTACTCGATTTATGACTTAGCTTGGTTAACGCAAAATCAATCTCCGACGTGCTCGTTTGCGTGCGGTTAGCTAACGCACGAACTTCGTCAGCAACAACGGCAAAACCTCGCCCATGTTCTCCGGCTCGGGCCGCTTCGATAGACGCATTTAATGCCAACAAGTTGGTTTGTTCCGCGATGCCGCCAATCACTGTTACAATCGATTGGATACTTTGAGCCTCGTTCGCCATTTCGTTGATATCTTGAAACGTACTGCCAATCAACTTTTCGAGTTCTTCAATGTGGGTGCGAGTTTCGCTGTTGATCGCTTTGGATTCATCACTCAACTTCGTCGCTTGATTGGCTGTCGCCGCCGCCGATTCCGAATGCTGCTCGACGACTTTTGACGTTTGTGCGAGCTCATCCACCGCTGTCACAATTTGGGTCGTTTCACCAGAATGGGTATGTAACACCGAGTGGGACAATTGACAGCTTTGCTCAATTTCAGAGGTACTCTTAGACAAAGAACGCGTAGCACTTCTGAGCTCTTGCAACATACTTTGAATATTGCAAATGAACGTATTAAAACCGTCGGCTATTTCTTCTAGATCACCGTGGGCTCTGACATCGAGTCTTTGTGTGAGATCGCCTTCTCCTCTGGAAAGGTCTTTAACCAACACTTTCAAGTCCGTGATGGGTCGATAGATGTGATGAAGCAACACTAAAACGATAAACATAGTGACCAACAAGGCAGCGAGCATAGTCAGGAAGGAGTGTCGACTTGCTGAACTAAGTTCTGAGAGCGCGATTGCCTTATCCATCACCGCGATAAGTTGCCACTGCGAATGTTGCCCCACGTCAATGGAGGTAGCAAACATAAGAGCTTGAGTATCTCCTAGCACCGCCGGCACAAATGCCCCATTTTGTGATGTGCTCTTCAAGCCTTCTAAGTATGGCGCGATTTCACTGTCTGCTATTGAGGTTTGTGCCGCGACGCCATCAATCGTCGACGCAATAATCAACCCTTTTTGATCCACAACCAACGCTCGTGCTCCATTGACACGTTCAAGATCGGTCAATTGTTGGGTGATACCAGAGAAACGGATGTCTCCCAAAATCACGCCATTATCTAACGTATAAGTTACACCTATCATCGGACTTCGGTCACTTTTTGTGAAAAACACGTCACTAAAGCCGAGTCCACGTTTTTTCTTGGCTTCCTTGTACCAAGGTCTGGCAGTTGGATCGTACTTACTTTTGATACCAATCCCATTCGGAAATGATTCTTCAGATGGCCTTGATGTGAATGAACGACCATCATCAAAACCCACCATTATTTTCTCGATACCACCGAGTTGATACGCAAGATAGACCAATTTTTCGTTACGAATGTCTTCGACATAACCGCTTTCGTACTCTTTTGCTAAAGCAACCACCGTATCGATCGTTCTTTCAATGTTCGATTCGAGTTCATCCACCTTTTTATCAAGTGCAGTGTGGATATCTGCGACAATTCGACGTTCAACCTGCTCACTAAGTTGAAGATAAGACAGGTAGTGAGTCACCAACAATGAACCCGCCGCCGTGGTCAAGACGGTCAGCATAAGTTTGGCTTTAAAGCCGAGTTTTAATCGTTTATACATGAAGATGCACCGTATAATGAATAGACAACAAAAAGGCCTCGATTAGAGGCCGAAACATGACTAGTAAGGTTGGTAAAGCAACTCAATGTCCCGTTGAGCCCAGACTTCGGCAAGATTTTTCTTGACCGTATAGGCATCAAAGTTAGTTTGCTTGGCGAGGTTGACCCATTCCTGGTTACCCGTGGCGATGCCACCTTTGAGGTAAAGAGGGGTCATGCGCTCAACACGCCGAGGATTGTCTTTGGCGGTGTAAGGCCAAGGGGCGGCGGGATCGTGGTAATTGGCCATCAGTTGAATGCCCTTAACTAATGAACCGCCCTTGTCGTTTTGATAGTGCCACAAATCAATCCCGACTTTATCGCCAAGTTGGGCCAAGCCAACCAAAGGATCGAGACTAAAATAGTGATAGTGATAAGCACGCGTGCGAGAGATTTCGTGCGGCTGTGAACCATCGGCGTCAAATTGGGTGTCGACGCGCATCTTACCTTTTTGCACCATCTGTTTCGTCAGTGCTTCATTGCCTAAGAAGTAGGCGATACCACCGACTTGGTAGTCATACCAAGTACCATGATTGTTCGGTGCGTAAGCTTCACCCTTTGGCCCACCTGCCAAATCATCAACGATGAGCCAATCTAAGTAATTGCTGTACCACTGTTGAATGCTTTGCTCATCGCCTTCGGTCCAAGCAGACGATGTCGAAACAATCGCGATGGCATCGAGCATGCGATCGGCCAAGGTGCGTGTATCAATAATTCCACTTCGGCGTCCTTCCGCGCGCCCCGGGACACCCTGACCAAAATTCACATTGGGGTTCATCTTGGTCTTAGGATCGATATACCAAGTGCGAATGTATTCGATTGCCTTTTGAGCATATTGCTCTTCTTGACTGAAGTAGTAAGCCAGCGCCAGCGCTCTAACCGAGCGGGTAAAGTGGCCAATTCGTCTTGAGTCTGTCTCATTGGTTTTCGACGCAGGGTTGGTTTTGCCATCATGGCGTATCCAAGGTAGTCCATCAGCTTTAGTGTCATCTGGCCACCAATATGGGCTAATGCTCAAGTAGTCATTCTTGCTGCCACTTGGCGGTGTCATTCCCTTATCGACGACTGAGAAAGGTCCGTCTTGCATCGCAAATTCCGCTTCTTCCAGCAGACGTTGATAAGCCACTTTCATCGAATCCGGTGCCTCTTGGGAATGGAGAACGGCGCGATTTTTTTCGATGACATCCTGATCCAAAAAGACAAAATTCGCTGACAACGCTTGGCCGCTTAACAGAGCCGCCGACAGGATAGCGGCAAGACGTAGAGGTTTCACATTAAATTTCATGTTTTTCCTTGTTTTTTGTTTATTTGTAGTATTAAAATACTAACAAGGAAATGAAATGTTTCTGTGATTCATTTCCGATTTTGGTAACAAAGCAGTGACAGAGCCATCATCATTTGAGCTTTGATTTTGCTAAGTGACTGATTGTACTGGGTGATGACAAGAAGTGGCGAATCGTCACCGAATACAAAATGTGCGCTTGATTTGATTTTTATAAAAAACAGTTTCATTTTTAATAGTCATACATTACTATACGCAGCGTTGGATGTTGAACAGTTAGCAAAAAAGACGGCTGAACAACGCATTAAGGCAGGAATAGCGAACAAACAATGCAAACTTTGACCACCATGCTCAAAGCAAGTGTGATTGGAACGCTGGTATTAAGTGCACGTGTGTTGATGGTCGCAACCGTATTATTGCTGTTTGTTTCGAAGGTGTTATTGGCATTGTCGATGCTCTCCACTCAGTGAAACAAGCAGCGAAGTGAGTTTTAAGTTCGCTCCCAACCTAATTAACAATAATATTTTCTGGACACAGCCTCGCTCCGGCAGCTTAAACGCTCGAAGATCTGGTGCTGCAATCACGGCTCAAAAGACAGGACATCGCTCACCCCCGTTCCGTCTTTGCGTCTTGGTGTGTATCACTGGTTTAAGTGTAACGACGATGGTGATTATCCAGACGGTACCCATACCGTTTGCGCCCACATATTACAGGCAATATGTGGGCGTTTTTTTATCCTCTTCTCTCCCCTAACTTAAATTAGGAAATTAAAACGCTGTTTTAATTTCATCCCACTCGAGCAATCCCCTACTCTCCCGAGATTATTGAATATTTAGAGATTCGATCTCGATCACTTGTATTATTTATTAATCCATCACTCTTCGATCATTGGTCACATTTTTGAGTTATTGTAGTACAAATAAACAAAGAGCTAGATAACATAGTGAGGTGACATTACATAACATTACAAAGGTCAAAAGATGGAACTCAATACAATTATTGTCGGCATCTATTTCCTATTCTTGATTGCAATAGGTTGGATGTTCAGAACCTTTACCAGTAATACCAGTGACTACTTCCGCGGGGGCGGCAGTATGTTGTGGTGGATGGTTGGTGCAACAGCGTTTATGACGCAGTTCAGTGCATGGACCTTCACCGGTGCAGCGGGTAAAGCCTACGCAGACGGTTTTGCGGTAGCCGTTATCTTCCTTGCCAACGCGTTTGGCTACTTGATGAACTACCTCTACTTTGCACCGAAATTCCGCCAACTTCGCGTTGTTACGGTCATTGAAGCGATTCGCATGCGTTTTGGTAACTTCAACGAGCAAGTCTTTACTTGGTCTGGTATGCCAAACAGCGTTATTTCAGCCGGTATTTGGCTAAACGGCCTAGCGATCATTGCTTCTGGTATTTTCGGCTTTGATATGACCACCACCATTATTATTACTGGTCTGGTTGTATTGGTGATGTCGGTCACCGGCGGCTCTTGGGCGGTAATTGCCTCTGACTTCATGCAGATGGTGATCATTATGGCTGTGACCGTGACGTGTGCGGTTGTAGCGGTTATCCAAGGTGGCGGCGTGAGTGAGATCGTTAGCAACTTCCCGGTACAAGAAGGCGCGTCGTTTGTTTCAGGTAACAACCTCAACTACCTAAGCATCTTTGGTATCTGGGCATTCTTTATCTTCTTCAAGCAGTTTAGCATCACCAACAACATGTTGAACTCTTACCGCTACTTGGCGGCAAAAGACTCCAAAAATGCGAAGAAAGCCGCTCTACTGGCGTGCATTTTGATGACAATGGGTCCACTGATTTGGTTCATGCCGTCTTGGTTTATTGCCGGTCAAGGTGTCGACCTAGCGATGCAATACCCTGAAGCAGGCAAGAAAGCGGGTGACTTTGCTTACCTTTACTTTGTCCAAGAGTACATGCCAGCAGGTATGGTTGGTCTACTGATTGCGGCGATGTTCGCTGCGACCATGTCATCCATGGACTCTGGCCTCAACCGCAACTCTGGTATTTTCGTTAAGAACTTCTACCAACCGATTTTGCGTAAAGACGCGACAGAGAAAGAGTTGGTGCTTGTATCGAAACTGACTTCTACCTTCTTCGGTATTGCGATCATTCTCGTTGCACTATTTATCAACTCACTCAAAGGTTTGAGCCTGTTTGATACCATGATGTACGTAGGTGCTTTGATTGGCTTCCCAATGACCATCCCTGCTTTCCTTGGCTTCTTTATCAAGAAAACTCCGGACTGGGCTGGCTGGGGTACGCTGGTTGTCGGTGCTATCGTCTCTTACTACGTGGGCTTTGTGATCAATGCAGAAATGGTCGCAAACTGGTTCAACCTTGAACCACTAACAGGTCGTGAATGGTCTGACTTGAAAGTGGCGATTGGTCTGATTGGACACCTAGTGTTTACAGGCGGCTTCTTTATCCTCACTACCCTGTTCTACAAGCCTCTTTCTGAAGAGCGCCAGAAGAACGTCGACAAATTCTTCGAAAACTTGGCAACACCACTAGTTTCTGAGTCAACGGAACAGAAGAAACTCGACAACAAACAACGTCGTATGCTGGGTTCTCTTATCGCAGTAGCGGGTGTGGGTGTGATGGCGATGTTCTTACTGCCTAACCCGCTATGGGGACGCTTCATCTTTATTCTCTGCGGCGCCATTGTCATGGGTGTTGGTCTACTGCTGGTCAAAGCGGTCGATCAGAGCATTGAAGACAAAAAAGAGTCAAAATCTGCGACAGCATAAACGCTCTCTTTCGGCGTAACTCTCTTAATCAAGGCGGCTTCGGCCGCCTTACATACTCAAGGCGTTTTGTGTCACCCCCATTTTGCTCCATCACATAAGACGCTTTGAGTATGTTTCCTTACCTAAGTAGACGAGTTCAACAATGAAAAAAACTCTACTGGCGGGCGTGATTGCCACCTCTCTTTCTGTTGTTACTTTGACAGCATGCACGACCACACAATCAAATGAGCTAGCCCTAGATGCACCCACACCCGCCACGGCGGATATCTCTGCACATACACTGACCCGAGACTACCTTCTTTCAACAACGAGACTCGATATCGTTGACGGCAGTGCGTTGATTGAACATTCAGCGCAAGAGACCGCGAAACTCAAAGCCCAACTGGAAAATGCAGCAGATGGTGACACTGTCACTCTACCTGCTGGCAAATATGCAGATCTTGGTGTCGTCACGATTTCTGCCAACAATATCACCATCAACGCAGAGCAAGCAGGTAGCGCGTGGCTTACAGGCTTAGTGCAATTTGTCCTTGAAGGCGACGACATCACTCTTGATGGCCTGGTCTTTACAGAGGGTGGTCCAGCCGAGCGCTTTGGTGCAGTGCGTATGATGGGCGATCGCAATACCTTGCAAAACTCAACCTTCTACTACTTCAACCATGATTACGCGTATGAGCCAGATGAACGTCGCTCTGAGTACCCGAAGTACCTATGGTTATCACTGTGGGGCAAAGACGGTAAAGTCATCAACAACCAATTTGAAGGTAAGCAAAAGCGTGGCACGTTAATCGGCGTTCAAAAAGACGACACGCCGGATAACCACCTGATCGCACATAACATTTTCCTCGATCAGCAACAGAATCAGTTCAATGAGTTGGATATCAAAGAAGCCATTCGCTACAACGGCAATAGCTGGGAAGCGATTCGCATTGGTGATTCTAAATCGTCTCAGTGGCCTTCGAATTCTCAGTTTGTCGATAACCTGCTGATCAATATGGATGGTGAGCGAGAGCTGATTTCCATCAAATCCGGTGGTAACACCATTGCGCGCAATACCATTTTTGAAAGTGCAGCACTGATCTCGCTGCGTCACGGTAAAGCCAACACTGTCGACAGCAACATCATCGTCGGTAATGAGAAATTGCTGACTGGCGGCATTCGCATTTATGACGAAGACCATGTGATCAGCAATAATTACATCTCAGGTACCCGTGGACGTGATGGATTGATAGAGGGCAATGCCGATTTGCGCGGCGGTGTCGTGATCAATACGGGCATCATTGATGTGGCGAACGGTGAAGTGCTGGATCAAGCGGTCAAAGGGAAAGAGCTCAACAAGCAGTGGACACCGAAAAATATTCAGATTCACCACAACACCTTAGTGGATACTGAGTGGGGCATTGTCTACGGCAATCAAACGCACCGCGTGAGCCTGTTTAACAATGACGTCGTCGATACTATCTACACAGGCGTAGATGTCGACTTCGACTCAAACGTGGTAGACAATACGCGCAATCCAGAATTTGTTAGTGTACGAGCGACTGATGAACACCCACTGGTCAACGCAACCTATCACAATGAATTCTACGCCGGTACAGTCACGGCTAAAGAACAGATCAATGATTACAGTGCGACGCTACCAAGCAAAACACAAATTGGTGGTTTTTATGCCTACGAAGGTGCAGGTGCGAACGTCGAATCGCTGAGCGTGATCACCGCTGAGGTCGCAGGACCGAGCTATCGACTCATCAATGCGGTAAAACTCAAGTAACCCATATTGAGACACTCAAGCAAACAAGCTGCGCCTCATCGAGCGCGCTTTCTGCGCCTAACAAGCCTGGTGAGAACACCAGGCTTGACTGTTTTTCACCTTGGTAAGATGTCGCTATTGTGATCTCGCCAACTAATCGCTATGTTGTGGATTCTTCTCCACTTATTTCTTCATAATCGGATCACGCATGGACGCCATTGTTAGTCAGTTACAGTTCTCACTTTCCATTACCGGCCCTATTTGCTTGATGCTGGTATTGGGTGTGGCGTTTAAGCGCATCGGTTTAGTCAACGACAATTTTATCGATGTCGCGTCAAAGCTGGTGTTTCAAGTCTGCCTACCTGCCATGCTCTTTTTGAGTATCGTCATCTCCGATCACGACTTCGTCTCAGCCGGGCGATTTATCGGCTTTGGTGCCATTGCCAGTGTGGCATTTTTCATTTTCACCACACTCTCCGTCAACGGTGCTTTTGCTGGCTCAGCGGATAAAGGGGTGATTGTCCAAGGTGGCTATCGCGCCAACACCGCCATCATAGGTATCGCTTATGTGGCTAACGCCTTTGGCGATCAAGGCGTCGCACAAGCTGCGCTCTACGTCGCGGCTACAACCTTTATCTATAACGTTCAAGCGGTGATTTGCTTAACCCCTCGCGGGCAGACATCTGGCACCCAGGCTGCAAAAGTGATGGTCAAAACCCTGACCAAAAACCCACTGATCATCGCTATCGTCACCGGCGTGGTGTTCTATCTATTATCTATTCCCGTCCCTAAGGTGGCCGTTGACGCAGGTGACTATTTAGCGCGTATGACGCTCCCTTTGGCCTTGCTCTGTACCGGTGGGTCGCTCAATCTCTCGTCGATGAAGAGTGATCAAAAGCCAACCTGGTTTGCGACCGGCTACAAACTGGTGCTCGCCCCTATCGCCATCACAGGTGCTGGCTATTGGTGGGGATTTCGCGGAGTAGAGCTGGGGATACTGTTCTTCATGAACGCCTCTCCGGTGGCCGCCGCCAGTTATGTAATGGCACGCTCAATGGGAGGTAACGCGACACTTGCTGCCAACATCATCGCCTTGACCACCGTCGTCTCAACGTTCACATGTACCCTAGGTGTCATGATTCTGATTGGCCTTGATGCGTTTTAACGCCGTTGCCAATGAGACTTATAAGCTGACGCTCTCTAATCCCCAACCGTGCTCATGCGCTAGGCGGCGCAGCAGTGCCCTCTCTTGCTCTGTTTGTGCCACCAGCCACTCCAAGATTTCTTGACTTAATGTGTCATCTTGATTTCGGTAGCAAAAGTAACACCAATGACTATGTTGCAGCGCCAACCCTTCGGGGCATTGTAAAAAGCCACGCTGCAGCTCCGGCAAGACCAACAACAAATCCGTGACGGTCACGCCTTGGCCGGACAAGCAAGCACTGAGGGCCAAATCCAAACTAAAGAACACAGTATCGCGACCTTGTTTCTCGCCATCTAACCCCGCGTTGTTCAGCCAGATATTCCAATCTTGATGCTCCAATGTGGCATGAAGGTGGGGCAAGCTGAGTACATCCTGTTGGGTGATCCGACGCTCAGACATCGATTGTGCATAGACTGGTGCCATGTATTCATCACGCAGAAAGGTGACCCCTTTCTGACCCTGATACTGCTCACGACGCTGGGTGTTGATGATAAGCAAATCGCAATCTTCATGGCTCAAGTCCGGGTCTTCCTCAATAGAGGGGATGATCACCACCTCATGATCGGGGTAACGTTGATTGAGCATTTCCACCTTGGGCAGTAAGACGCGCGTTGCGTAGCTGAGCGCACTTTTAATCACAATTCGTTTTCTTGTCGGCGCCTGCCAAGATGCGATCAAATGAGAGAGAGACTGATAGTTTTTACGCAGCACTTCAAACAACTCTTTTCCGCGCGGCGTCAATGATATCGCCCGATGCTGACGTACAATTAAGGATGAATTGAGATCATCTTCCAGTTGCTTAATTTGACGGCTCACTGCACTTTGCGTCACATGCAGGTCTTGCGCCGCTTTGGTAAAGCTCATCAGCCTTGCCACGGACTCGAATACTTTCAGCGCGTTATGAGAATACGGGAGATTCGGGTAAGGGTGCACACTCTTTACTCGCATGATCTCAGATCATACCAGAGTGGCATAAATGTCATTTGAAAACCAGATGAACAACCACTAACTTAGCGTGATAGAGATCACGAACAAAATCGTGACAGCACACAGCCAAGATCGAGAACATTATGAATACCATTTTAAAACTGGCGCTGCCCCTTATTGTGTCGCAACTGATTGCGATGGCACTGGTATTGACGGATGTCTGGATGATGTCACGCCTAAGCATGACCGCCATCGCCGCTGGCGGTTTAGGCGCATCGGTCTACTCGTTTGTTTTTATCATCGCGAGCAGCACCGTTGGATGCGTGGCAAACCTGATTGCGATTGCTTATGGGCAAAGAATTGGTCGCCCGGAGTATGGCGACCAACAAATTCGCTTCGCGGTGAAAGGCGCGGTGCTGCTCTCGCTCACGCTCTCTGTGCTATTAATGGTCGCCTTCCAATGGGTACCCTCTTTACTGAGTTACGCCAAGCAGCCCGACGAACTGGTTGAGCTCGCCATGACTTACGTGAATACCTTAAAATGGGCGATGCTGCCCTCTTTGATCCTCCTAGTACTGCGTGGTCTAACAAGCGCGCTCGGCAATGTGCGTTCAATCATGGTGATGTCTCTGCTCACCGTCACGCTCAATGTGCCGATCAGCTACCTCCTCGCTTTTACCTTCGATTTTGGTCTCGCTGGTCTAGGCGCAGGCACGGCGCTCTCTGCCTTTAGTGTTATGCTTGGCTATGGCTACTGGGTCTTTAGCAGCGAAAAATATCGCCCATATGCCCCTTGGCTAAATCGTGATGAGTACTCGCTCAAGCTCATGATTCCCCTACTCTCTATGGGATTACCTATCGCCATTGCAGCCTTGCTTGAGCACGGCTTGATCTATGGCGGTACCTTGATGGCAGGCGCCATCAGCATCAGTGCTCTTGCACTGCATCAAATTCTGCTGCAATGCTTGAGCTTTACATGGAACGTCAATTTCGGCTTCTCCCAAGCCGCCGCGATACTGGTAGGCCAAGATTTTGGTGCGCAGAACTATAGCGGCATTAAACAAACCGCCATACGTAGCTTTACGATCACCACCCTGGTTAGCGTCATTCTGGCAGGCGGATTTATGCTCTGGCCAGAAGGCATCGCTCATCTATTCAATTTGAGTGCAGACCTCAGCGCCTTGTTGGTCTCAGTGCTCTGGGTCGTGGCGCTGTCGTTTGTTGTGGATGCTTGGCAACTGCTTGCGATCAATCTACTGCGCGGCATGAAAATCGTGATTGCTCCGACCATCATGACCGCGATCGGCTACTGGTTGTTCGGTCTACCTGCAGCTTGGCTGTTGATGAAACACCATCAACTCGAAGGGATTTGGGCGGGCATCGGCATTGGTCTAGCGGTGACGGGCGTACTGCTGCTCGCACAATTGATGGCGGCGGTACGCAAGCAGAGTCAAACCGTTGAACTTGCGCACGCGGTCAGTTAATCGCTACACTCGCGGTTTTCACCCTAATGTCCCAAATCATGACCGATATTGATATTGAGTTTGAACACATCTGGCTGGAAGTATCGGCTGAGCGTTGGATGCACATCGAACGATTTCTACTCAGTTACTACTGCCTTGCTCACGGTTTGGTGACGAGACAAGGAAAAGCAGACTGGGAGCAATTGCGCTCGAGTGCCCCTCGCTCTTTGCAGGTCAACCACATCAAAGGGTGTGAGCTAGAACCTGTCGTCCCTTATGCCGTGGTGGTGGGTGAGATCAAACGCCACTGGCGAGACGGTGAGCTAACCAAACCACAGCTAAGGCGACTACTGCAAAGTTTGCTGCATTTTGTTGTCATCACCAAAGCCGAAAAGAACCAATTAAAAAAGGCGGGCCTGCTGAACGCCATGCCCGCCGAGTGGTATCAGACCCGAACCTCCATCTATGCTCGTTTCAACGCTATCAATCTCGTTATTCCGATGTAGAGACTTGCATCCAGTCCGCATCGTGCAGAGATGAGAATTGATCTACGAATACACCACCAGTCAAAGTGCCGCCGTCATCGGAGCTACCAAACTTGCCATGACACCCACGTTGCACTGCCAAACCCCATACATCGCTCCAAGGTAGTGTCGATTCCAATGTAATGTTGCCTTCAACTTCAAACGATGACGAATTGGAACATTCCATGATGTTGGTTGTAATGCTGCCGTCGACAACTAAAGAACTGTTTTGGTAAACACTGATACCGTCACCGGTGTCGTTTTCAACGGTCACGTCACCCCATACGGCGACACGCGCACTGCCCCAAATATCTAAAAACTCACCGACAACCAATTCATCAGCTTCAATGTATGAGGCACCCTCAGAGATGATTTCCGTGGCGGATAGTAGTGGGCCCTTAATGACAGAACTCCCCACCGCGACAATGTACTCGAAAGAAACGTCTGAGCTATCAAGGGTAATGGTTGAGTTCGCGTCAGAAATGAGCATCAAGCCATCACCGGTAACGCTGCTTTTGATGTCTACCGTTGAGTTGCGGGAAGCGTGCAAAGAGAGGTTCTCTACCGTACCGGCATTGATTCTCAGGTAGGAAGAGCGAATATCGACATTTCGCTCGTATTCGTCACCATCCATAGCCGGAACGGGAAGTACAACATTTTGCAAACGCACTGCTGAACTATTGCGAGCATAAACTGTACCTGTCAAGGTAACGTCGAACACTCTTACTGTGGATTGACCATCAATATACAGTGACTCACCGTCCCAATCATCTCCCAAGATTGGTCCTATCATAGCTCCACCAGTACCGACAATCTTCACATCGTTTCGCACAATATAAGCGCCATCACAACTGCCGGTAATGTTATACGTTGTACGTGTTGTCGTATTGCGTGATGCGTCAACGGCTGTGGCAAGTGCGGTTGAGTCACTACTACAATCAATCTCTATCGTTGTATAAGGAGCAGACCCCGTTCCGTCTCCACTTGAACTTGAGCCGTTCTCTAGTGTCGTCAAACGCTGATCTAAGTCACTAAAGTTTGCATTGACCTCACTCGCCAGTGCTGCGTCGCCTGAGCTGAATGTATGTGGGACCGCAGCGTAAGCACTGAACGCAACTAAGTGACTGATCGCCGCCGCCAACACGAGTTTGTTAGTGTTTTTCATGATACTTTCCTTTCAATTTTACCATCGCTTTGGCGAGTTACTGCCAAGTCGCTTCATCCCAATTTGAATCATCCCAAGTGAAGCCGTTGTCTTCATCACACACATCACCGATGCCATCGTTATCACTGTCTGCCTGATCTTCATTTGATACAAGCGGACAGTTATCAACATCATCTAGGACAAGATCATTGTCGTCATCGGTATCACCGTTGTTCCCCGTACCGTCGTTGTCTGAGTCTTCCCACTCATCGGGATTTTCAGGCGCCCAGTCATTGACACTATCGACTCCGTCACCGTCTGAGTCCCCTGCCTTGGTCGCATCGTTTGGAAACTCATCGTCGAGATTATCGAATCCATCTTCGTCATCATCACCGGCTCGAGTGCTATCTGTGGGGTACTGATCCACATCGTTGTTGTAACCATCATTGTCGGTGTCGTTGGGGTATTCGTCGGCTAGGTTATCGCCAAGCTCGTCACCATCTTCATCAGCCCACTCGTTGGCATCTTCTGGGAATAAATCATCTTCATCGCCAACACCGTCGCCATCGCTATCTGTGGGTTTTTCCGGTGGCATTTTAGTATTGAGTTCGGTTTCAATCTCCTCGGCGCTCTGCTCGTCGCTGACCGTGTCCAAAATGGCTTTGATGTCCTCATTGGCCGCTGCAACAATAATTTTAAATTTGCTCGACGCACTGTCCGTTGAGGTTGCCGCCTGTTTAAGCTCAACAGGCTCTTGTGGCAAGACGCCCAAGCTGACGATCTGCTCCGCAGCGTATTTCGCTTTTGAAGCGCCACCAGCAATAAAATCACCAAGTACATCATCCGATGCGATCCCAAGTTCGGTAGCAACTTGTTGCGTGGCTTCAGATTTGGTTAAAGAAGGGTTTTGTTCGAGCACGTTGTGCACGATGGTAGAGAGAGGGGTGACAGCCGTTTCACCTGCCGGTGCTGACATGACGTAATTTTCTGTCACCACACCTTGATCTTCGTCTGTCGTTTGTCCCGCAATAGCCTGAACGACTACGGGGTATTGTTCTGGGTTATCTACGCCAGTCACATCGAGTTCAGCGACACCGCCTTCGCCAGTCACTGCGTTGGGCTCGCCATCATCGAGCTCAAAGTTTCGGTTTAAGTCTAACCACACACGTGCGCCATTGAGATAACCATCTATGGCTGTGACACTGTATGACGACGCTTCTGTCGGTGGGGAGCCGCCGTTGTCGCACCCCGCTAGCACTCCCAAGATGGCTATCCCGAGAGGTATCACCTTTATATTATGCATACCTATGCCTATCCATGTTATTGCACAACTAACAGGTGAAAACGATAGGAATGTTTTTTATCTATTTCAAATTCGCAATCCAAGTCACAATAAATCAATCATTTTATGTATTGACAAAACAAAATATATTTAAAAACAACATATTATGGACATCTCGCACTACCACCAGAAAATCAATAAAAATAACCTTTTTTTTACAATCTACTGACAAACAAGCATTAACAAATACTTAGGAAAAACCGTTTCTATGCGCATAAGATACTTAAGATTTGATAGCAATCACACTTTTAGACTTGGATTTGTGCGACTTCTCATACCTAATCCATACACCGTAGATGGACTTTCGCAGGAATGACGTAAGGGTTGGATAAAACGTCATCTTTTTGCTCCAGTATGGATTGGCCACACTCAAACAGCGCCAGTGCAATTTGCTCACAATCTTGCTCAATGGAATCGATCGCCAGCGGCAGACAATCAAGGATCGAATAGTTATCGAATGTCGCGAGACGAATGTCGGCATTTAATAGCTTGTGTTCACTGAGATAACGGAGCACGCCCTCTAAAATGGAATATGAGGCGGTAAAAACCGTTTGGGGTAAACGTCCCATAGACCGGTGAGCCTGCTCAATCAGCTCATAGCCACTTTGAGGTTGATAATCTTTGATCAACACATGCTGTGGCTGATAATCGAGCCCTGCACTGACTAATCCTTGTCGATACCCCTCAAATCGCTCTTGGCTAGTAGAGAGCGTAAGCTGCCCGCCGATATAAACGCACTCGCTGCACTCGTGACACAGTTTTGCCACCACCTGCTTTGTGGCGGCAGTCGCATCACTTTTCACGCCACAAAGGGGACTACCTTCAAACACGCGGTCAAAGGTGATGACGGGCGTGTGTTGATTCACATCCAGTAAAAAATCGGCATTTTGCGCTGCACTGGCCACCAGCAGTAGGTCTACTTGGCGCTCCAGCAAGTGTTTGATGACGCTTTGCTCCATATCGGCATCGTCTTCTGAAGAGACTATTAAGAGTTGGTAGCCCACCTCTCGGCTTAGCTGCTCAAGCCTTTTGGCAATAGTGGCGAACCCCATATTGAGGATATCGGGAATCACTAAGCCGACGCTGTAGGTGCGACTTGATTTCAACGCCCGTGCGTACAAACTGGGGGCGTAGTTGTGCTCTTTGGCTACCGCTAGTACCCTTTCAACCGTCTCTGCATGAATTCGGTGTTTCTTTGCATGTCCGTTAAGCACAAAACTCACCGTCGATTTCGATAGCCCTGCCAACGCCGCGATATCTGCCAATTTGGGCCTTTTGTTCATCACCCTCAGCCTTTCTTTACCTCAAAATCGGTCCTTATCTTACCCCGCTGAGAAGGAAATACTATCTTTACTCTACCTAGGCCGATTTTTGTCAGAAATTAAACGATCTAAACCACAAAACAGTCCGTTTAGCATTTAGCTAAACCGATTTAGCTTTATAATGGGCCAATATTTATTTATGCGAGGAACAGAGCATGAGCATGATTTGGGTGACAGGTGACGCGGTTGTCGACCTGATTCCAGATTCCGACACCACCTACTTAAAATGTCCGGGCGGTGCACCCGCAAACGTGGCGGTTGCCATCGCCAGATTAGGCGGCAAGAGTGGATTTTTCGGCCGTGTAGGGAACGACCCACTGGGCCGATTTATGAAAGAGACCTTAACCGCAGAAAAGGTCAACACACAGGGCATGCGGCTTGATGATGAACAGCGCACATCGACTGTCATCGTCGATCTGGACGACAGCGGTGAGCGCAGCTTCACCTTTATGGTCAAACCCAGCGCCGATCAGTTCTTGATCCCCAGCGATATTCCTGAGTTTGCTGCCGGAGATTGGCTGCATGTCTGCTCTATTGCACTGGCGAATGAGCCGAGCCGCAGTAGCACTTTGGAAGCGATGCGTCGAATTAAACACGCCGGGGGCTATGTGAGTTTTGATCCTAACCTGCGAGAAGAAGTGTGGGCTAACCCTAGTGAGATTTTACCGGTTGTTCGCCAAGCGCTTGAGCTGGCAGATGTGCTTAAGTTTTCTGACGATGAACTGATGTACCTCACACAGACCCACACACTCGATGCCGGACTAGAGGCGATTAAGGGTAACAACAACCGCTTGGTGGTCGTCACGCAAGGCGCGAAAGGTGCGTTGGTGGTTTTTGAGGGGACGCAGACCCTACAAGCTGGAAAGGCAATTCAACCCATCGATACGACAGGCGCAGGCGATGCGTTCGTGGGCGGCCTACTGGCTAAACTGTCTCAATACGATCAATGGGATAACCAAGAGGCTATTCATCATGCCGTTGAGTGGGCCAATGGCTGTGGCGCACTTGCGACAACCCAAAAAGGCGCGATGACCGCACTGCCATCCGAAAGTGCGCTACGCGATTATATCACTGCACTCTAAGCGCCTTTGATGGAGGATTCATCGCCCCGTTTGGCTCTTCTGAGCAGATGGGGCGATATAATGATCATTGATAGAAATACTAATCGGGCTGCACTGAAAGCTCATTAAGCCACATTGACGCCTCAACATTGCAGCCAATGATATCTTGGTCATTCACGTCTAGGGATCGACGAATCTGATCGATCTTATCCCACTCTGACGCTTCAATATATTCAAATAAATCAATTAACTGCCCCAAAGTCCCGCTTCGATAAATCAATGCTTGCTTAATGGTGCTATCTAAGTGGATATACTGCAAAGCCTCACGCATATCTATATCGAGAATGCCATCGATCAGAGACAGTAAACCGCAGAGGTATGCAAGATTTTTTAAGCTTGATCGACGCATATAATGCACCAGCAATTCCGACATTTTTGCTCTGTGTAATGACATGAGAAACAAAGCTTCTGGTTTTCCGGGCGCGAGTGAGGAGATCAATACGTAAGTTACAAACTTCTTCAACTTGTCTTCACCAAGATAAGCCACTGCCTGCTTGACGGATTGAATCGGCGCACGAAGCTTGCAACTACCGTTGATGAAGTTGAGAAGCTGGAGTGATAGGACCGGATTTTTAGCCACAATTCGGCTAATTTCGTCAAAATCAATAATATCTGCAGAGAGTTTCTCGGATAACGACATCAAGTCAGTAAATGACGCGTTAATTTTTCGACTCTTTATGATTTCCGGCTTTGTAAAAAAGTAGCCTTGAAAAAGTGTAAAGCCACACGCTTTGGCCCTTTCAAATTCGTCATTTGTCTCGACCTTCTCCGCAAGAAACATGATATCGAGATGTTTTAAACCCTCAATCATTAGCGCACTTTTGGGGATGGAGGTTTGCTGAATGTCGACTTTTATAATATCGATAAGCGGGTAAAACCGTTGCCAGTTCGAATCGAAAACATGATCATCTAATGCGATGGTGTAACCTGCTTTCTTAAGCTTGCTGAGCGCTTGAAACAACGTTTCGTCGGGCTGACACTGCTCTAATACTTCCACCACTAAAGAATCGCTGGGAAAGTCAAAAGGAACACCATCTATCAAGCAACTTTGGCTGAAATTGACAAACCCTTTGTAGGATTCCAACACTCTCGCTTTGTAACTGAGGAAGTGCTCCGCAAGCAACTTTCGCGTAGCCAAAGAGGAATCCATATGCACCGGAAAACCGTTGTGCTCACCGTCGCGGTACAAAAGTTCAAAGGCATGAGTCTCTCGATTACTATCTAAAATAGGCTGTCGTGCTATAAATGAGTAACTTGCGGATGCTAAACCCTGATCTTGTTTTTCCTTCGATGCGAGGTATTCCGATACTGCCATTGGTCGCCCTTTATCAACTTCGACGAACCGCTAAACAAATGGCTCCGTCGTTTGGTTCATATATCTCAGTTCAGCACGGGTTGCCGCTCCCGTGACCGAAATGCCCGTCGACTGAGCATCGACAAACACTCTTGAGGTCATCACCGCTTCACCGCTGTTAATGAATATTTCGACACTGGACGTGTCGACTAAAATCAGTAAACGAACGCTATCACTGGTCAGCGGCACTTCTCGACATTCATCTTGAGCGCGATTTTGCGTCTCACTGCGATCTAGTACCAACCGGCGGTGGTTAGCGTCTGCGGTCAAAGCTACCTTTTGCCCATGACCTTCGAAAAGGTTTAACGTCTGCCCCCATTGCAGTTCAACTTCTAGTTGATAGCTGTTTACGTCGAGACGCTGAGTTACATTAGACAATGTTAATGTACTGGAGATTATCATTAGCTGCATCAATTCTTCAACAGGCCATTGATACAATTTCCCATCCCTGTAAGTGAGCTCGCGTGGCGCCGTCAGTTGATGAACCCAACCGTGGTCACTGGATGGCTGATCCACCTCATCAGGTAAGCCCATCCAGCCACACATGACACGTCGACCATCAGGTGTTAACAACGTTTGGGGCGCATAGAAGTCAAAACCGTAATCTAGGTGTACAAAATCCTCCAACTGCAATTGCTGACCATCCCATGATGCGCGGGCAATGCCGTTATGGTGTGGAATGGTATTGAGAGGCGAGAACGATTCGATCCCCTGCGGGCCAAGTACAGCAAACGTCTCCCCACCGAGTTCAAACCAATCAGGGCACTCCCACATATAACCAAAATCGCCAAGCTCATCACCATGCAAAGCCGAGAAAGTCCAGTTGCGCAAGTCATCAGAGCGATACACCGCCAGGCGCCCCTTCAGATCGGTGGTTTGCGCACCGAGCAACATCAACCACTCCTGCTGGTGACGTATCACTTTGGGATCGCGAATATGGGCAGTCACGCCTGGTGGCAGCGAATCAATCACTGGGCCATGCTTGATGAAATGAATGCCATCGGTTGAAGTCGCAAGACACTGCGTGGTGTGCCGATCCCGCTGCTCATCAATCCGGGTGTTACCTGTGTAGAACAGCATTAATGTCTCATCATCACTCAGCGCATGACCCGAGAATACGCCATGACTGTCGAACCAATCCGATGGCGTCAATGCCACTGGCTGCCAATGCCAATTGACTAAGTCTTTACTGGTCAGGTGAGCCCAGTATTTGTCTTTGTGCACGCAACCAAACGGGTACCATTGATAGAAGAGGTGGTATTGCCCTTGATGATAAATAAAGCCATTTGGATCATTGAGAAGCCCTTGCGGCGGAGAAACGTGCCACTTAGGACGATATGAGCACGCGACAGGCACCATGGCCTCGCTGAGCGCTAGTTGCTGACGCTTTGCTATCTTTTGCCCAAGCTGGAGAAGCTCGGCTTCTATGTCTGAGGGACGAACAAAAGTTACTTGCCATTCGTCACCGACACGGCTTATGGCCTTGAGGTCGAGTTCATCTGACAAGCAATCCCTCTCTTTCACCGCAAAGATCAACCGACTATCGGGGATTAGGACTCGAAGGAGATTTTCTTCACCGCCACACAGCGCAACGTAGTATTCAAACGACATGGCTCAACACCTAAAATTTTGGGAACGTTTGCAAGATTAATCAAAAATGATGGTTTGAGCAAGCAATGAGTCCGTCATGAACCGCACTTCAGTGGTCGTTTTAAGGCTAAGTGCTTGATAGCATGTGTCCCAGTAGCCTAACTGAAGATAAAAATCTGAGTATCAAGGGATCAGCACGTCTCTCGATCAACCCGATGAAACGTTAATACCACTTTACTCATTTCTTGAGGTTGGCCTTCGATCAAATCGAGCAGTAGCTTGGCACCTTTTTCTCCCGCTTTATCAAAGGCATAACCAAAGGTAGATAAACTCGGTGATACCACATAGCCCAGTTCATCATTCCCCACTCCGAGCACTTTGATTTGCTCGCCAACTCGAATGCCACGCTCTTGCAAGGCCTTGATCGCGCCAACGGCAATGCGGTCCGTCGCACAAAATAGGCCATCCAATTGAGGGTATTGCTCGATAAGCGACGGGATCTGCGCATAACCCGAATCAACCGAAAACTCTCCATGACTATGGAACAGCAGAGGTTGTGCGCCGCGCATGCTTAGGGCTTGCTCTAAGCCTTGCGAACGCAAGCTATCGACAGCGATATCGGAGTCTCTTACCCCCATAAAGCCGATGTTTTTGCAGCCCACATCCAATAAGCGGTGACCCGCTTCAAAGCCCACGCGCAAATCATCGTGTACCACACTGGGTATGTTGAACAGAGAGCCATCTTGCCCGACAAGTACAACGGGAACGCGAGAGGCGCGGATAGCATCGACCAATTGCATGTCAATATGGGTCGCATAGAGCACAATACCCTCGACCCTCTTTTGATTAAACACCTGAATGTATTCAATTTCTTTTTCTGACAGCTGTTGAGAGCTCGCCAACAATACGTGTTTTCCTGCGGCATCAAACGCCGCGCTGATGCCATCAACACCGAGGGAAACAGCGTTTGATGACATACGAGGAACGATGACGCCCACCAAATTGGTTTTCTGCGATTTAAGGTCTTTGGCAACCTGATTCACCACATAACCGACCTCTTCGACTGCCTTCATCACTTTTTGCTTGGTGGCCTCTTTCACGCCATATTCATCATTAATGACTCGGGATACCGTCGATTTAGAGACGCCGGCTAACTTCGCGACGTCATGTAGGCTCGCCATCGGAATTCCTTGGGTTAACTTATTGGGATTGTTTGCAAAAATTAGCAAAAAACACCGCAAAAATCACTCTGCTCAAACGATTTAGCAAAAAATATAAACCGATCCATCTCACATAAACATCCAATATTCTTTGACTGAATAGGTTAAATCTCCAAAAATCCATATTGCAAACGTTCCCAAAGAGAACAAGCGAGAATTGTATATAATCAACAGTAACGAACCAAACTGGGGTCCGGAATGAATTATCCTAACATTGCAAAAGAGCTGCTCACGCTGCTAGGAGGCAAAGATAACCTCCAAGCACTCGCCCACTGCGCGACTCGTCTTCGCCTAGCATTGAAAGACGATTCGATAATCGATGAAGAGGCTATCGGCAATCTCGATGGCGTCAAAGGTCAGTTTAAAGTGGCAGGGCAATACCAAATTATCTTTGGCTCAGGCATCGTCAACCAAGTCTACGCAGAAATGGCGAAACTGACTGGCATGAGCGAAATGTCGACGTCGGACGTTGCCTCTGCGGGTGCACAAAAGCAGAACATCGTCCAACGCGCTGTTAAGGGGCTATCGGACATTTTTGTCCCTATCATCCCTGCCATTGTGGCGGGAGGTCTGTTGATGGGTCTGTTTAATGTGCTGACCGCGACAGGTCTGTTCATTGAAGGACAGTCACTCATTGACGCAAACCCAGGCCTCGCCGATCTTGCAAGTATGATTAACACTTTCGCCAATGCGCCTTTTGTTTACTTGCCAGTTCTTCTCGCTTTCTCTGCCAGTAAGAAATTTGGTGGTAACCCCTTCTTAGGCGCAGCACTGGGTATGTTGATGGTCCACCCAGATTTGCTCAATGGTTGGGGTTTTGGCGGCGCGAGCGTTGCAGGTACGATTCCGACTTGGAACATTTTTGGTTTTGAGATTCAGAAAGTCGGCTATCAAGGTTCGGTTCTGCCTGTACTCGTGTCAGCGTTCATCTTAGCGAAAGTCGAAAATGGCCTACGTTCGTTTATCCCATCTGTGTTGGATAACTTGCTGACACCCATGCTGGCAATCTTTATTACGGGCTTCCTGACGTTCACACTCGTTGGACCCATTACCCGCGATATCGGCTTCTTGCTCGGTGATGGCCTCAACTGGCTCTACGACTCGGCTGGCTTTATTGGCGGCGCGCTGTTTGGTTTTATTTACGCGCCGTTTGTTATCACCGGCATGCACCACAGCTTTATCGCTATTGAAACTCAACTATTGGCAGACATCGCTGTGACCGGTGGTACCTTCATCTTCCCGATTGCGGCAATGTCGAACGTCGCACAAGGTGCAGCGGCACTAGCGGTCGGCATCACCACCAAAGAGACAAAACTGAAAGGTATCGCAATGCCATCTGGTATTACAGCTCTGCTCGGTATTACCGAACCTGCAATGTTTGGTGTGAACCTCAAGCTACGCTACCCCTTCATCGCTGCCATCATTGGCGCAGCGGCGGCGAGTGCGTTTGTCACCTTATTCAATGTGAAAGCACAAGCATTGGGCGCAGCAGGACTACCGGGCATTATCTCAATCACCCCTGATAAGATTGGATACTATGTCGCCGGCATGGCTATCTCATTCGCTGTCGCCTTTGGTTTGACATTGGTACTCGGTGCGCGAGACAAAGCCAAAGCGGTGGCCACCGCGACGGCCTAACCTAACCCCTGTAGTCAAAACATGTTTTTGACGCCGAGCCTCGCCTGAGCGGGGCTCTTTTTTTGTGAGTTAAATGTCTTAAATAACAAAAAACGCCCCATATCATTGATAATGGGGCGTTTTGCTTTTTTCACTTGTGACCTATAGCCACACGAAATTAAGCGCTGATAGGGTATGCGTTGTCAAAGTTCTTACGGATAAACAATGCATGGCAATAACTTTGAAAGCCAAAACTGCAATAAATCGGGCGCTTGAATTCGTTGCACCAACGAATCCAAACATTGGTCTCTGTGCCTTGATTGTCCACCACGCCATCCCAAAGGAGCGTCTGAGAATTTTCTTGAGTTGGGGTGCACGCTAACCCCAACTGATCTAATGCTGTAAAAAACTTTTCCACAACTAACCCTTAATATTCAATTATCTGTATCTATTTCTGTCTTATCACCTTGGTGCAAACGTTTGCTTTTTGGGCAAAACTGTTGCGTCACCGATCTCATCGATACGCAACAACACACTTGGGGGGAGTGATAGTGTAACCTTCACTGAAGCACGAAACTCACGCTCAGCACACATATTTTGTCATACTATACAACATTATTGACAGTAATTTTTCTGCTTCCGTTGAGATGCAGAGCGATAGAGATAAAAAAGCCCGAAGCGAAGGAGTCGCTTCGGGCTCTCTATTACTCAGTCAATACGGACAATTAATCGCGCAAGCTCGCGCCAAACTTGTCCGAGATGTGCGCGACGATGGCGTCAACCGCACCGGCGATGTCCGCATCTTCGAGCGTACGCTCAACCGACTGCAAGGTCAGAGCGATGGCTAGGCTCTTCTTGCCTTCTTCAACGCCTTTACCAACGTAAACATCGAACAGTTTCGCGCCTTTCAAGAACTCACCACCTTGCTCTAGACATGCTGCAACGATGTCGCCAGAAGCGACGGCTTCGTCAACAACGACCGCGATGTCACGACGGTTTGATGGGAACTTAGAAAGCGCTACCGCTTCTGGAATCACTTTGGTGTTGATTGCAGACCATTCCACTTCGAATACGATAGTACGGCCGTTTAGACCAAACTTACGCTCTAGCTCTGGGTGAACGGTACCAATTACACCAACTTGCTTGCCATCAACGATGATAGCTGCAGATTGACCAGGGTGAAGCGCTGGGTTTGCGGCTTTGTCTTCAGCAGAAAGCGCTGCGAAAGAGTAAGCGGCTTCGTTAGCTGTTAGCTCAAGCACCGCTTCTAGGTCACCTTTCAGGTCAAAGAAATCAACTGTGTTGGTTTCGATGTCCCAGTGCTCTTCGCTGCGAGTACCTGCGATAACACCAGCAAGCATTGGCTCTTGGCGCATACCGTTTTCAGCAGACTCACAAGGGATAAAACGTAGGCCGTATTCGAATAGACGAACACGTGGCTGTTGACGCTTTTGGTTGTGAACCACAGTGTTGAGCAGGCCTTGAATTAAACCAAGACGCATTGCTGACATATCCGCAGAGATTGGGAATGGCAGGATGAGTGGCTCAACACCCGGAACGATCAGTTTTTGCTGCTCAGGCTCAACGAAGCTGTAAGTGATCGCTTCTTGGTAACCACGGTCAACAAGTAAGCTACGAACGCGTTTTAGCGGAATGTTCGCTTCAACGTGGTCGTGCATCTTAAGTGCTGCGGCTGGGTTTTGGTTAGGAATGTTATCGTAACCGTAGATACGACCGACTTCTTCAATTAGGTCTTGCTCGATAGCGATATCAAAACGCCATGTCGGTGCTGTTGCTGTCCAACCTGCATCTGTTGTTTCAACCGCTAAGCCAAGACGCTCTAGGATTTCAACGACATCGCTATCAGCAATGTGGTGACCTAGTAGGCTGTCTAGCTTAGTGCGACGTAGAGCTACTGTGTTTGCTTTTGGTAGGTCAGCTTCTGACTCTACAGCAACAACAGGTGCGACTTCACCGCCACAGATCTCAACAAGAAGTTCTGTTGCACGCTCCATTGCGCTAGCTTGTAGTGCGAAATCCACACCACGCTCAAAACGCATGGAAGAATCCGTGTGTAGACCGTAGCTACGCGCGCGGCCACGGATGTGGTCTGGTGCAAAGAATGCACACTCAAGTAGTACGTCTTTAGTCTCAGTCGTTACACCAGACTCTTCACCGCCAAAGATACCCGCAATAGCTAGAGCTTTGTTGTGGTCTGCAACCACTAGCGTATCTGCGTTTAGCTCAGCTTCGCTGCCGTCTAGAAGAGTAAGCTTTTCGCCTTGCTCTGCCATACGAACCACGATGCCACCTTCAATCTTAGCAAGATCGAATGCGTGCATTGGCTGGCCTTGCTCTAGCAGAACAAAGTTAGTGATGTCGACCACAGGGTCGATAGAGCGAATACCGCAGCGACGCAGTTTTTCTTGCACCCAAAGCGGCGTTTCAGCCTGAACGTTAACGTTTTTAACCACACGGCCAAGGTAGCGTGGACACGCCGCCGGCGCTTTCACTTCGATAGAGACTTGATCATCGATAACAGGAGCCACTGGGTTCACCGCTGGCTCAGTTACGTCAGCGCGGTTGAGAACGCCAACTTCACGCGCCATACCACGGATGCTGAAACAGTCCGCACGGTTCGCCGTTAGGTCTACGTCAACGGTTACATCGTCAAGACCTAGGAATTCTCGGAAATCAGTACCGATGACTGCGTCTTCTGCTAGCTCCATGATGCCATCAGATTCAACATCAATACCGAGCTCAGAAAATGAACACAGCATGCCGTGTGATGGTTGACCACGCAGCTTGGCTTTTTTGATTTTGAAATCGCCCGGTAGCACAGCGCCAACCGTTGCGACAGCCACTTTGATACCTTGGCGACAGTTCGACGCGCCACACACGATGTCTAGCAGCTCTTCTGCACCAACATCGACTTTAGTCACACGCAGTTTGTCCGCATCTGGGTGTTGACCACACTCAACCACTTTACCTACTTTAACGCCTGTGAAAGAACCAGCAACAGGTAGTACGTCGTCTACTTCTAGACCCGCCATTGTGATTTGGTGAGTAAGTTCGTCAGTCGAGACTGAAGGGTTTACCCACTCACGAAGCCATGATTCGCTAAATTTCATAGTGATGTATCCCCTGGATTACTTGAACTGTTTAAGGAAACGAAGATCGTTCTCAAAGAACGCACGCAAGTCGTTGACGCCGTAGCGCAGCATAGTCAAACGCTCGACACCCATACCAAATGCAAATCCAGAGTATTTCTCCGCATCGATACCAACGCTGCGAAGTACGTTCGGGTGAACCATACCACAACCGAGAACTTCCAACCATTTGCCATTTTTGCCCATTACATCCACTTCCGCTGAAGGCTCAGTAAACGGGAAGTAAGATGGACGGAAACGTACCTGAACCTCTTCTTCGAAGAAGTTGCATAGGAAGTCGTGCAGGATGCCTTTTAACTGAGCAAAGTTGACGTTTTCATCCACCAGCATGCCTTCCACTTGGTGGAACATTGGCGTGTGCGTTTGGTCATAGTCATTACGGTAAACACGGCCAGGTGCAATGAAACGGAAAGGAGGCTGACCGTTTTCCATTGTACGAATCTGTACACCCGATGTGTGAGTACGCAGCATCAAATCAGGATTGAAGAAGAAGGTGTCGTGATCCGTACGTGCTGGGTGATCCTCTGCAATGTTCAAGGCATCAAAGTTGTGGAAAGCGTCTTCAATTTCAGGACCAGACTCAACATTGAATCCTAGCTCGCCAAAGAACTGCTCGATACGCTCAACCGTACGAGTCACCGGGTGCAAACCACCGTTTTCGATGCGACGACCAGGGAGTGTCACGTCGATGGTTTCAGCGGCCAGTTTCTCTTCTAGCTCTGCGCGTTGAAGGGCATCTTTACGCGCCGCGATAGCTTGTTGAACCACACCTTTCGCTTTGTTGATCTCTTGACCCGCTTCGCGACGTTCTTCCGGTGGCAGTTTACCTAGGCTTTGAAGTTGAGCCGTTAGCTCACCTTTTTTTCCTAGGTATTGAACACGCACTTCATCAAGTGCGACAAGCGATGTCGCAGCATCAATGGCTGCGTTCGCATTAGCAATGATCTCTTGTAGATGTTGCATCGTTTCCTCATTACCCTATGTCGGTCAATCACAACCGCCATAAGTGGTAGTGTCCATAAGGTTCCCAAAAGGGATTGTGGGCATTTTCAAATAGCTGTACATAGTAACGAATGCCAAGGTCAAATCCAAACCGAAATCGTGATAATTACTGCCTTTGAATGAAAATTCGCCCCAAGCCTTGATAAAACTCTATTTAAGCCTATCGTAGGTAACACACATTTAAACGAACAAGGAATCAGAATTGGACACACCGAGCTATACCAGCACTCCAGACCATACCATCACCCCAATCACAGCGGAACATAACGACGCAATCTGCCATATTATCAAACGTGTCGGGCAAGAGTTCGGCGCGATTGGGGAAGGCTTTGGCCCTTCCGATGCCGAAGTGCTCGCCATGAGTGAGCACTACCGACCGAGCGAACGCAGCCTCTACTTGGTCGCTCTCTCAGATGGCAAAGTCGTTGGTGGGTGTGGTTTGGCGCCGTTTGGCCAATCCGCTACGCGCTGTGAACTGAAGAAACTGTTTCTATTACCTGAAACTCGCGGTCTCGGAATCGGCAAAGCGTTGGCGTTGCAATGTTTGGCGTTCGCTCAATCCGCCGGATTTGAAGAGTGCTATCTCGACACTCTCGCAAGCATGACGCAAGCCATCGCTCTGTATGAATCCTTAGGCTTTACACACTTATCCGAGCCAATGGACGAAACAGAGCACAACGGCTGCGACGTATGGATGCTAAAATCATTCATAACGGACTAGTTTTCGGCTCTAACTCAGAGGACGATGTATGACCAAGCTATTTCTCACGCGCGCTTTTTTAATCTGTACACTTGCTCCACTGAACGTCACTTACGCCACTGCGCAAGCGTCAGAGAACGAGTGGCAAGCCAATCTTATCGTCTCCGGGCTCAACGTCCCTTGGGGAATCGCCGCTGTCGATGACACCACCTTACTTATCAGCCAGAGAAATGGCGAAATCGGTCAAGTGAATCTCAACACTCAGCGCTACACGGCCATCCATCAAGTCAGCGATGTGGCGGTGTCGGGACAAGGTGGATTGTTGGATGTCGCCCGTTCGCCTTTCGAGAGCGAACGTTACTACTTTACCTTCACTAAGCGTGTCGGCGATGCGCTTGAAACCGCACTGGCAACTGCAACGATTCAAGCGGGTAAACTCAGCCAGTGGCGTGAACTGCTCGTGACAAAATCTGGCTCTGATACCGGTCGCCATTTTGGCAGTCGGATTACCTTTGATGACCAATACCTTTACCTCTCCATTGGCGACCGTGGTGAGCGGCCCAATGGTCAAGACCGTTCCACGCATGCAGGTTCGATACTAAGGCTTCATCTCGATGGTTCAGCCCCAAAAGACAACCCTTTTATTACCGAGAAGGACGCGCAAGCAGAAATTTGGAGCTATGGTCACCGAAATCCCCAAGGACTGTTTTACGACGGCCCAAGTCAAACACTCTGGTCTATAGAGCATGGGCCACGTGGCGGCGATGAAATAAATCTGATAGAAAAAGGCGCGAATTATGGTTGGCCTATCACATCGCACGGCAAAGAGTATTGGGGGCCGCTTGCGGTGGGTGAAGCTGAAGAAGCGCCCGGCGTAACCTCTCCCCGAAAAGTGTATGTCCCTTCTATCGCACCTGGCTCGTTAGTGCTGTATCGCGGCGAGGCCTTTCCTGAGCTGGATGGCAAACTTCTCGCTGGGGCTTTAAAACTCACCCATATCAACGTATTGACCTTGCAAAACAACAACATCATCGAAGAGACGCGCTTACTGGAGTCTTTAGGTGAACGTATCCGAGATATCGAAGTGCTCCCCAACGGAGGCATCGTGTTTAGTACAGACAGCGGAAAACTGTTTCAACTGACTAAGCCTTAGAACGCTGGGTGCCTGCGCCGCAGCTAAATCCGCTACAAGTTAAGACGGTGATAATATTCACTGGCAAGGACGATCACCAAAAACCAAAAAGCCCCAGCATTTCTGCTAGGGCTTTATAAACTGGAGCGACACACGAGGTTCGAACTCGTGACCTCAACCTTGGCAAGGTTGCGCTCTACCAACTGAGCTAGTGTCGCATAGTTTGCTAATAACTTAGCGTTAGATGGTGCCCCGGGCCGGACTTGAACCGGCACAGCGCGAACGCCGAGGGATTTTAAATCCCTTGTGTCTACCAATTCCACCACCAGGGCACACAAATCTAAATTTGTTATGCCGTTACGGAAACGTAACACACCATCTAGATATCGAATTATCGCTATCTGAAAATTTGGAGCGACACACGAGGTTCGAACTCGTGACCTCAACCTTGGCAAGGTTGCGCTCTACCAACTGAGCTAGTGTCGCAAATGGAGGCGCGTCCCGGAGTCGAACCGAGGTCCACGGATTTGCAATCCGCTGCATAGCCACTCTGCCAACGCGCCTTCGTTGTACCAAGTTAAGCTGCTTGCTTGCTGCCTTCCTCTTGGGTACGGAATGCATTCTACGGATTCGAACTTGTTCGTCAACACTAATTTTTATTTTTTGAATCGTTTGTCTAATTTACCGCCAAAACTTTCAAAATTAACTATTTTCTGTTCAATTTCCGCCAATTCTTCACCTTGTTTCTGTCTGTTTCGTTGTCAATCAGATCGACACCAACTGTGCGCTAGGCCCCGTACCCTCTTGCACAGAGCGTGAGCCAAGAAACAAAATCTTGCTTTGCTGCTCGTTCGGCACTGAGTTCTATATAGAATGAAGTTCTAAAAAGAATATGGCGGAGAGACAAGCCCCAATGCAGCAACCAGACAACCTTATTCCAACGCGACCGACGCTGGGTATCATCATGCCGGTGCTGAGTGGATTTTACATGGGTGAGATAAACGCGACCCTCAGGCAGCTTGCCTTTGAGAACAATATCAACCTGATGTTTATTCGCAGTGGCGATCATCCAGAGTTCGATTTACCCGTCGGTTTTCAGCATTTAGATGGCCTCATTGTATTGCTCGGTGGCGCCAGTGAACGTTTGGTTGAACATGCCCTCTCTCTCAACATTCCCGTCCTTTCAATGGGTGGACATTATTCATTGGACGTTGAACACTTTTTTAGCGACCAAGCTCAGGGAATCACCGCCCTCTACCAGCATCTCACCTCACTTGGTCACCGCCAGATAGGCTTTTGTGGCGATTTTACCGTTGATGACATTCGACAACGTTTCTCTGCCTATAAAACCATCCAACAGGCCTATGGTCACCCTGCCAGTCAAGCGATGATCTTCGAAGTCAACAACTGCTCGCTGGCCGGCGGCCGTGAAGCAGCGGTGCTTTATCAACAGCGCCAATCACCATGTAGCGCGATTATTTGTGCCACTGACCACAATGCGATCGGAATGATAGAACAGCTTGAACACATGGGCCTAAATGTACCACAGGAAATCGCGGTGGTTGGCGTAGACAATGTCTTTCTTGGCGACCACACTACCCCGCCGCTCACCACTGTCGACCAGCGGCTTGAGACGCTCACTCGAGATGCCTTCTTTCGTGCCCTTAAACGGATGCAAGGTGCACCCTATTCAAGAATCAGCACATCGCTCGAGCAACAGTTGATTGTGCGGCGCTCTTGTGGCGTTAAGCCTCGTGAAGGTCTCAAGGCCATCGACCCCACCCTTGGCTCTCCGATTCGCCAAGCTTTACTGACCAATGAAGGGCGATCGTCGTTTGAGATTTTCGAAAACTTTTATTCCCTCGCTCAAGAGGGCTTCTCTGCCATCTTAGATGCCCAGAGTATCTACAACAGTCCGCTCGCTTGGGCATGTTTAGCCACAGGGCGTCATGGTGAGTACCACGTCGACAGTTGGGCTGAGAAAGGGATGACACATCCTAGCACGTTGGATAGTCAACATCGTATCAGCGACGGGATCGAGAGTTTTCCGTTTATCCAACACGATACCCACTACATTGCCACCATCATCCCGATCGCCACCGGAACCCAGCAGCAGTGGAAACTGGTGTCGGTTGTGGACGCCATCAGTGACGAAGTCAACATTCACTCGATGGCGATGTTCAATAACTATTTAGATATGCTGGCGCTGTTTATCGAGCGTGACGCACTGATTGCCACCAGCAAACACAACGAGCAACAATCACAGCAACTGCTCGAACAACTTGAAGTGGTGTCCAATAGTTCAAACGATGGTATTTGGGAGTGGGATATCGCTGCTAACCATTTTCGCCTCAATGGTCGTTTACTGGCGATGGTGGGTATAGAGACCAGCCGAACTAGCGGCGTCTACCCTCTCGAACAGGTCATCGACTTAGCTCACCATGAAGATAGAGACACGCTAAAGCAAGCGCTCAAGCAGCATCTACGCGATCAAACCCCTTTCAAGTTGGAATTTCGCTTAAAAAGTTCGAAAGGTGAGATATTGTGGGTCAATGCGGCTGGTTCCGCCCTATATAATGCGCAGGGTCGCGCGGTGAAAATGATCGGCTCGGTCACCGATGTCACCGAGCGCCGAGTGAGCGCGGAAAAAATCCGTCAAATGGCCTATTACGACGCTCTAACAGGCGTAGCGAACCGCCGCAAGATCATTGAAGTCATGAACAGCCAACTTGCCGCCCTACCTACACAGCCCAAAGCGGTCATGTTGATGGATTTAAATCGCTTTAAATTCATCAACGATACTTTTGGTCATCATGTCGGTGACGCCTTGTTACAACATGTCACGCAACAAATACAAAGCACATTAGCCGCGACACATCGCATCGCCCGACTCGGGGGTGATGAGTTCTTACTCTTTTGCGATGTGGCAAACCGCGAACAAGCGCTGGCGCTCGCCAGTGATATGTTGGACGTCATCAAAAAACCGCTGCACTGCGAAGAGATTGAGTTGGTCGCCAGCGGCAGTATTGGCATTGCCATGTATCCGTGGGATGCGACAACGCCCGATGATCTCATCAAGCGGGCAGACATTGCCATGTACCAAGCCAAGCGCCAAGGTGCAACACAGCCCGCCTGCTATCGCCAACAAGACGAAGAATCCCTGTTTGATAAAGTGACCATGGAGCATCACCTCAAGCTCGCGATTGAAAACCGCGAAATCGTCATGCACTACCAACCGCTGTTTTCCCCAACGGACAATCACTTTACCGCTGTGGAAGCCTTGGCGCGTTGGCACTCACCGCAGCTTGGACACGTTACGCCGCATCAATTCATTCGTCTCGCGGAGGAAATCAACCTGATTGGTGCACTGGGTAAGCATCTGATTCATCAGGTGTGTCGCGACATTAAACAGTCCGTCAGCCTTAGCCGCTACCAGCATGTCTCTGTCAACTTGAGTGCAAAGCAATTAATCCAACCCGACTTCGCCCATGAGCTGATCACCATCATTCATCACCACCACCTTCCTGTCAGCCGCTTTTGTTTTGAGGTCACAGAAACCGCCGCCATCACAGATTTCGACGCCTGCTTACAAGCGCTCACCACCTTGAGCCAAGCGGGTGCGAAGATCTCACTCGATGATTTCGGCGCCGGCTTCTCCTCTCTCTCTTTACTGCAAAAACTGCCGATTGATGAGATAAAAATTGACCGTTCGTTTGTCAAAGACATCGTGTTTAACGACAACGACCTTAATTTTGTCTCGACCATCGTCGTGATGGCGAGAGGGCTTGGGCTGCGCGTCGTGGTAGAGGGCGTGGAAACCACCGCGCATTTGGATAAACTCACCAAACTGGATGTGGATTTCTTGCAAGGCTACTGTTTTGCTATGCCAAGCCCTATAGATCAACTCAGTCACTACGTTCCGGCGCAACAACCCGCCTTCACGAAACCGTCAGCATTAGAAACAACACAGCCCGTCGATTGACGGGCTGTGTTGTTTCTAATGAACGTAGTGGATTAATGATGTTCTTCGTCGAGTAGATCATCTTTGGCGGCCAACAAGTATTGCGCCATCGACCAGTAGGTAAGAAACGTCGCGACGTATAGTGCCGCGTAGCCGAGCCAAATCATCCAATCATCGTAACGCCAAATCAGAACCCAAAGCGCAAACATCTGGCTCACCGTCTTCACTTTGCCAACCCAAGAGACGGCGACACTGGCGCGTTTGCCGATTTCCGCCATCCATTCACGTAACGCAGAGATGATGATCTCTCGGGCAATCATAGTGACAGCAGGGATGGTCACCCAAATGGAGTGAAAGTGCTCGGTAATCAGAATCAAGGCGGTTGCCACCAGCACTTTGTCCGCAACAGGATCGATAAACGCACCAAAACGGGAAGTTTGACCCAGTTTTCGCGCCAACATGCCATCTAACCAATCGGTGAACCCTGCCACAAAGAAAATCATTGCCGCCGCGAATGGAGCCCAAGCGTAAGGAAGATAAAATGCCACGACGAAAATGGGAATCAAGAAAAGTCGCAACAAAGACAGTAGGTTCGGAATGTTTAAACGCATATTTATTTAAGGCTCTTTTTGTGTGCGTACGGCTGGCAATCCGCCGTTTTGGCGGGCTCTTATGTTGCGGGATTTTTCTTATTGTTTCAATGCTTGATAGATGTTTTCTGCCAAAGAGTGGCTAATGCCCGGAACTTTGGCGATTTCTTCAACAGTTGCACGTTTGAGCTCTTGTAAACCGCCCAAGTATTTCAGCAGCGCCTGACGACGTTTCGGTCCGATGCCTTCAATGCCTTCAAGTGCACTCGTACGACGTGTTTTACCACGTTTCGCACGATGTCCGGCAATCGCATGATTGTGGCTCTCATCACGAATGTGCTGCATTAAATGCAAAGCAGGCGCGTCACTGGGTAAGTTGAACTCTTCACCATCGGTGGTGATTAAGGTTTCGAGGCCAGGTTTTCGTGTCACCCCTTTCGCAATACCAATCAGTTTGGGTCGCTTTGGCCAATCCCCCCAGTATTGCGAAATGATGTCATGGGCTCGGTTAAGCTGACCTTTACCACCGTCAATAAAGACAATGTCGGGGATTTTTTCGACATCAAGCTGCTTGGCGTATCGGCGCTCAAGGGCTTGCCCCATCGCAGCGTAATCATCACCACCGGTGATCCCGGTAATGTTGTAGCGCCGGTACTCTTGCTTCAATGGGCCTTCGTGATTGAATACCACACAAGAGGCAATCGTACTCTCACCCATGGTGTGTGAGATATCAAAACACTCCATTCTGGCGATCGTCTCCATACCCAATACCTCCCGAAGTGCTTTGAAGCGCTGAGAGATGGTCATTTTATGGTTGATCTTAGTGGTGATTGCCGTCAGTGCATTGGTGTTCGCCAGTTTGAGGTAGCGACTCCGTGTCCCTGTCGGATTGGTATGAAAATGGACTTTACGACCGAGCCGCTCACTGAGCGCAGTTTGCAACGCTTTGGTTTCGTCGCTTAACCCGGCATTTAAGATAATACGCGTCGGCACGGTGCGTGCTTCATTGTGCGCGAGGTAGTACTGAGTCAGGAAACTGTGAAAGACTTCTTGTGCATCGGTCTCTGCTGGGATCTTAGGGAAATGGCTTCGAGAGCCAAGTACCTTGCCTTGGCGAATCATCAAGATGTGGATACACGCGATGCCTTTCTCTTGAGCAAAACCCAGTACATCCATGTCGTCCATCGAATCTTCAGAGACAAATTGCTGCTCTTGCACGCGGCGGATGGCTTGAATCTGATCGCGAAACTTAGCCGCATCTTCAAAGCGCAGTGACTGACTCGCCTGCTCCATTTTTTCCACCAGCGTCGAGAGCACTTGGCTGTCTTTGCCTTTTAAGAACAAGCGCACGAGATCAACCAACTCTTGATATTCCGCGTCAGAAATAACGTCACTGACACAAGGTGCAGCACAGCGACCAATTTGGTACATCAAACAAGGGCGGGTGCGATTGCTGTATACCGTATCCTCACATTGACGAACCGGAAAGATCTTCTGAATCAGATGCAGCGTTTCTCGAACAGCACCAGAGTCAGGATACGGACCAAAATACTCACCTTTACGCTTTTTCGCCCCACGATGCATTGAAAGCCGAGGGTGCTTATGACCACTGACAAAGATGTACGGATAGGATTTGTCGTCACGCAATAGCACATTGTACTTAGGCAAATACTGCTTAATGTAATTGTGCTCTAGAATAAGGGCTTCCGTCTCCGTGTGCGTAACGGTGACATCTATCTTGGCGATATGACTAACGAGCGCGCGAGTCTTCTCGCTATCCACATTTTTGCGAAAATAGCTAGAGAGGCGCTTTTTGAGGTCTTTAGCTTTGCCGACATAAATAACCTCAGCCTCGGTGTTGTACATGCGGTACACACCGGGCTGATTGGTCACAGTCTTAAGGAAGGTTACCGAGTCAAACGTTTGTGTCACTAGAGGGTCTCGGTGTCGAGCATTCCATGTCGTATCGCTAGGTGCGTCAATTCAACATCGCCACTGATGTGCAGCTTATTGAACAAACGGTAGCGATAGCTGTTTACCGTTTTGGGGCTAAGATTCAGTTGTTCGGAAATATCCGTCACTTTTTGCCCCTTGGTGATCATCATCATGATTTGCAGCTCACGCTCTGATAAATCAGCAAATGGATTTTCAGAGGCGGGTGAGAATTGGCTTAATGCCATCTGCTGCGCTATCTCTGGTGAGATGTAACGCTGACCACTGTGAACAACGCGGATCGCGTTGACCATTTCATCAGGACCTGCACCTTTGGTTAAATAACCGGCAGCTCCCGCTTGCATCACTTTCGTTGGAAACGGATTTTCCGTATGAACAGTCAAAACAATGATTTTTACATCTGGATTGAATCGCAGGATTTTCTTTGTCGCTTCTAAGCCACCAATACCGGGCATATTCATATCCATCAAAATGACGTCTGCATGATTGCTACGACACCATTTTGCTGCATCTTCACCGCTTACAGCTTCCCCTGCTACGTTCATTCCACGGACGTCTTCAATAATACGTCGTATCCCTGTGCGAACCAGCTCGTGATCATCTACAAGGAAAACATTTATCAAACTTGTATCTCCACACTTTTAACTTGGCTCTGCACCCACTTATACAGTGGATAACAGCATGGCTGCCTAGTTTAACTCATTTTGGTTTTTATTGCCTGCACTGAATATGTGCCCAAACGCAAAGTTTAGCAAGAACTTATTTTCATAACTGTTGGACTGCACTTAATTAACCTAAGAATCAATAGTTTGACACTATTTAAAGCGATAGATTCTCAACATTTGGAGCATGAATGCTTTATTCGTAGCTATGCATTGAAAATGCAATCAATTTCAACTATTCATAAAAAGGATGTAACGAATTGCGTTGCATAACCCTCGTTGGCATTAAGCTGACGAACCATAATGATATAAGGATATGGTATGAAAAAGCTTCTCGCAGTGGCAGCACTGGCTTCAACTCTTCCTCTCTCAAACGTCGCAATGGCCGATTCTGATATCGGTTGTGGTCTAGGTACCATGATTTTTGATGGTCAATCTGGCAAAGTCTTCAAAGTGCTAGGCGCCACAACAAACGGTACGTTCGGTAACCAAACCTTTGGTATTACATTTGGTACATTGGGATGTGATGGCAACGGCACGATCAGCTCAGCGCAGAAATTAGCCCTGTTTATCGATGGCAACATGGACAATCTTGCGCGTGACATCGCGAAAGGCGAAGGTGAAACGCTCGCGACACTTTCTGAAGTGTGGGGCATCCAAGAATCAGATAAAGGCGCGTTCAATACGCTAGCGCAAGAGAACTTCTCGCAAGTGTTCCAGTCTGAAAACGTCACGTCTGAAGAGGTGTTCACCAACCTCAACGCCTTGGTCTCAAGCGACCAAACACTGGCCAACTACGCGATTTAATCCTCGCTTAAAAGGCGCTGCACGCTTGTGTGGCGTCTTTTATCCTCTCAAACTTGTATTGAATATCACTGTACCACTCGAATTATCAGCATGTTGGCGTTAAAGTCATCGCAAGCCGATTTAGGATCTCCCCGACCAACTATGAAAAAACTGATGTCACTCACTGGCGCTTTACTTGCACTTTCTTCCCCTCTTTGCTTGGCGCAAGCCGAGTCGCCGACCGAGGTCGCACTAGACGTCGCAACGTTAGCTCACTCTTCATATTGGCAGAAACTGGGCCACTATCAGAGCCATTGGTCTGGCCGTATAGAGAGCCAAGTGGATTCCGACGAATTCTTTTTCTCTGCACTGGGTAAGCGTTCGCCAGAGCGAGAGCTTGAGGCGACTATTCATGCGTTCTATCAGCAGGAGGAAGCACAAGCCCACATTGCAAGGTGCCAATTTCCCGCACGCTTTACTTGGCTTGAAGAGCAACAAGGACGACGAGCGACGCTCGACTGCCCGGAGTTGGAGACATGGAAGGCGGTACTGGATCCTCAAGGACTCACACTGGTGTTTCCTACTGCTTTTATGAATAACCCGTCCTCCATGTTTGGCCACACCCTGCTGCGCGTCGACGCCAAAGACCAGACGCGTCATAAAGAGTTAGTGGCGTTTGCGGTGAATTTCGCCGCGGAGCCGGAAACGCAAGACAACGCAGCACTCTATGCGATGAAAGGGTTGTTCGGCGCTTATCCAGGTCGCTATACCGTGATGCCCTATTACAGAAAGGTAAGGGAATACAATGACATCGAGTCGAGAGATATTTGGGAATACCCCCTCAACTTAACAGAAGATGAAGTGGAACGGGTCTTACTGCATCTCTGGGAAATGCAGCAAGCTCAATTTGATTACTATTTCTTGGATGAAAACTGCTCTTACCAGCTGCTCGCTCTTTTGGAATTGGCTCGTGAAGATCTCTATTTAGTCGATCAGTTCCCCGTTCAGGCCATTCCTTCGGATACAGTCAAAGCCCTCGCGGCGCAAGATCTGTTAGCCGCGCCCCAGTATCGTGCGGCCTTTGGTACACGCTTACTGCATCAATCGCAGTCGATGAGTGATGAGCGCTTTGCTGCGGCGCAACGCGCAAAAAAGGGCATCTACCCTAGCGCATCAGAATACAGTGATGCTGAACGTGCGGCGATCCTTGAATTCGCCTATGAGTGGCTTAACTTTGAGCTCTACGATCAAGGGTTAGAACGCGACCCTACCGCCAAACAGCTCACCGATCTTTTGTATCAACGCAGTATCATTAAAACCCCCTCACCCTTCAGCGACGTCCGCGTACCTAGCGTATCGCCTGAACATGGGCATGGTTCTGCCCGTGTCGGGCTAGGCTACCGCTACTCCGATCTCAACCGTCATCGGCTCACCTTAGATTGGCGCGCCGCGTATCATGATCTATTAGACTCGCAAGCTGGATTTATTCCCGGCGCACAAATTAGCTTTCTTGATGCGCAAATGAGCCTTGATGACAACGGCACAAGCCGGTTAGAGAAGCTGTATATTATTGATGCAATGGCGCTTGCGCCGAGTAATCGCGTCTTCAGCAGTTGGGCATGGAATATTCGCACAGGCTTTGACAGACAGCCCGATAGCACCAACACGTCCGGACGCTGGTTCGGCCAAGGGGGAGTGGGAAAGGCATGGGGGGATCCCAATCTCGTACACGGCTATACGCTGCTCTCCGCTGAATTAAGTGGTGGTGCGCTGACCGACTACCAAGCCACTCTCGGCGCAGGGGCTGAGGTGGGCCTGCTCTATCAAATCAATCAGGCGCATAAAGTGAGCGTACAGGGGCAGTACCTCAGTCTGTTCGATTCTCCTGCCTCTCACAAAGCGCAAGCCAGTACCCACTGGAATTGGTCCATGACGTCAGATTTCGCCCTTCGCAGTGAAGTAAGCTACCGGCACTGGCATCGTGACGATCTTCTCGCGCAGTTGACGGCTTACGTTTATTACTAGCGTTATCCCTTAGTCGCCTGTGCTACACTGGGCGAGCATGACCCATCACCGCATCCAATTGGGGTTATCATGCTCACCAAGGAACACGCTTTACTATGACCATTCAACACGGTTTTTTACTGACACGCCAAGCACGCGATGTTGGACGCCGCACTCAAATTGACCTCTGGCTCTCTACCGCGCAAGGGCCGATGCAACTGGTCATTGAGGGCGAAAAACCCGTGTTCTTTATCCCGCAATCGCATATAGACCAAGCGCGCGAGATCAACTTACAGCATGGGTTCGATGCCACTATCCAACCCCTCGAACTGAAAGACTTTACCCACACCCCTCTCGCGGCTTGCTACAGTGCCACCATTCAAACAGCGACGGCCTTCAGCCAACAGTTGAAGCAGCAAGATGTCCTTGTTTTGGAAGACGACATCCGCCTTGCGGATAGATTTCTCATGGAGCGATTTATTCAGGGTAGCGTAGAGTTTGTCGGTCACGTAGAGCAAAAGTCAGGCTATGTTCGAGTCAGCAACGCCAAATGTCGCCAAGGCCAATACACCCCAACACTCCATGTGGTGTCGCTTGATATCGAATGCTCCGAAAAAGGCCTTCTCTATTCGATCGGGTTAGACAGCCCCAAAGACAGTCGCGTGATTATGGTGGGTACGCCACAATCCGCCGATACTCCGATAGAGTGGGTCAGTGATGAGAAAGCCCTCCTCCAAGCTCTGGTTCACTGGTTCCAAACCTATGATCCCGATGTGGTCATCGGATGGAACGTGATTGATTTTGACTTTCGCTTGCTCGATAAACGAGCCCAATGGCACAAGATGGCGCTCTACTTAGGGCGAGGCAACCAAAAAGCCTACTTCCGCTCATCTACGTCGACCGGCCAAGCGTTCATCTCGATCCCAGGTCGCGTCGTCATGGACGGTATCGACACGTTAAAAACCGCGACTTACCACTTTCGCAGTTGGTCATTGGAGTCCGTTTCTCAGGAGCTTCTTGGCGAAGGGAAACAGATCCACAACGTCCATGATCGCATGGATGAAATTAACCACATGTTTCGACACGACAAACCCTCTCTCGCCCGCTACAACCTGCAAGACTGTGTATTGGTCAATAAAATCTTCGCCCATACCCATTTGCTCGATTTTGCCATCGAACGATCGCGGTTAACCGGTGTTGAGTTGGATCGCGTCGGAGGCTCTGTCGCGGCATTCACCAACCTCTACCTACCGCAGATCCATCGCGCCGGTTACGTGGCACCCAACTTACAGCCTGAAAACTGGCTAGCCAGTCCCGGGGGCTATGTGATGGATTCAATCCCGGGTTTGTACGATTCGGTGCTGGTGCTGGATTTTAAAAGCCTCTACCCTTCGATCATTCGCAGCTTTCTGATTGACCCAATCGGGCTAGTCGAAGGGCTGAAGCTTGAGGTGGGTAAAGAGGCCCACCAAGCGGTGGAAGGCTTTCGTGGCGGCCAGTTCCACCGCAGCACCCACTTTCTGCCTACCATGATTGAAACCTTATGGGCCGCGCGCGATAGAGCGAAGAAAAACAATGAAAAGGCCTTTTCTCAGGCCATTAAGATCATCATGAACTCCTTCTATGGTGTATTAGGCTCCTCGGGCTGCCGCTTCTTTGATACACGCCTCGCCTCTAGCATCACCATGCGCGGCCACGAGATCATGAAGCAGACCAAACGCCTGATTGAATCCCAAGGCTATCAAGTGATCTACGGGGATACCGATTCGACCTTTGTGTCACTAGGGACAAGCTTAAGCCAGCAAGAAGCTGATGCTATAGGCCAGCAACTGACCACACACATTAATGCGTGGTGGAGTGAGTATCTTAGCCAAGAATACGGTTTAACCTCGATGCTTGAGCTGGAATACGAAACCCATTACAAAAAGTTTTTGATGCCAACGATACGCGGCCAAGAAACAGGGTCGAAAAAACGCTACGCAGGATTGATTGTCACCGAGAGCAACGAACACCTGGTGTTTAAAGGATTGGAAAGCGCCCGTACAGACTGGACGCCACTGGCACAGCGCTTTCAAAATGAGCTCTATCGCTTAGTCTTTCACGGTGAGGATCCGTGTCAATACGTTAGAGATTGTGTCGAGCAGACGTTAGACGGGCGCTTTGATGAGGAGTTAGTGTATCAGAAAAGGCTACGGCGCAAACTTCATGAGTATCAAAAGAACATTCCGCCTCAAGTGCGAGCCGCTCGAATGGCGGATGAAATAAACGCGCAACTTGGTCGACCTTTGCAATACCAAAACAAAGGCCGAATCGAGTACCTCATCACCACACAAGGGCCTGAACCCAAAGAGTATCGAAAGAGTCCGATTGATTATCAGCACTACATTGATAAACAACTCAAACCCGTCGCAGATGCAATTCTGCCCTTTATCGGGCTCGACTTTGCACGCTTGAGTGAGCCTCAACTTGGCTTGTTCTAACCGATTTTAAATTCCGTCTTTTGGTACTGTTTGACCAACCAATCACCAAAGGAATCCAACAGACCCACCACAGAGCGTTTAGGGATAACACGCCCAGACAGTAAAATCCCCAAGCGCTCAATGTCGAGCTGCTTTTCAGGATGGTAGCGTAAGAATTGCTGGCCGCACTCAATGGGATCATCGAACCACTGTTTGTCTCGAACCATCACCAATGAGTAGCTTGCTCGGAGCAGCTTTTTGGCGATGATGATTTGAGCATGACTTTGGTCTTCGGGTTTGTTGCTGCGCGCAATTCGATTGCGGTACACGGCAATCGAATCCTCGACGTCCATGTTCCACTGCTTAGCGATTTCCCAACTCGGCTCATAATCGCCAAAGCACTCCGAGAGATCTTCACCATGAATACACACCGCGCAATGACGCAATAAAAATCCCCAAGAAAGAATACCCTCTAAACTCGCCACCTCACTGGCTAAACCAGTTTTAAAAGCAACCCCAGTAATAAACGGATAACGCTTTTGAAAGTGAAATTTGATGGTATTAAACAGAGATGACCGCGAATCGCTAAAAGAGCGATGCGTAATCACGATGACATCCATATTGGACTTCCCTTCGACCGCCGTTTTACGCGCCACGCTGCCATAGAGATAAACGCTGTGGAGATTGTCACCCAGCCCACTTTGTAAATAGGCCATCAGCTCCCCTATTGCAGGCTGATAACGAGCTTGGAACGGTTGAGTTGGGTCGATAACGGGAAGAGGCATGCGGTAACAGTCTGAACTTATTGTCAATCAATGGTGACTTTAATGATCGCTCACACGCTCTGTGCAATCAAGTTATTCCTTCTCAAAGAATAACTGATATATAATGCGCCAAAATACACCCATATGAAGGAAAACGTTCATGCCTAAGGCAAGTGAGCTAAAGAAAGGTTTTGCGATTGTATCTAACGGCAAAACGCTACTCATCAAAGATATTGAAGTGACGACTCCTGGCGGTCGCGGCGGTTCAAAAATTTATAAACTGCGTTGCACTGATCTCACGACTGGTGCTCGCGTTGATGAGCGCTACAAGTCCGATGACGTACTTGACACTGTCGACATGTTCAAACGCGCCGCAGCATTCTCATACGTTGATGGTGACGAGTACATTTTCATGGACAATGAAGATTACACTCAGTACACCTTTAAACGCGATGATATCGAAGATGACTTGCTATTTATCACTGAAGAGATTCAAGGCTTACACGTGGTTTTAGTCAACGGCAATGCGGTTGCACTTGAACTGCCCGCTTCAGTTGAACTTGTGATTGAAGAGACCGACCCATCGCTCAAGGGTGCGTCAGCATCTGCTCGCACCAAGCCTGCTCGTTTCTCGACTGGCCTTGTCGTGCAAGTACCTGAGTACATAGCCACTGGCGATCGCGTCATCATCAACACTGCTGAACGTAAATACACAAGCCGAGCGTAATATGTCTGATCTCATTTCTTACGATGACACCATTGACACGGCCTACGACATCTTTCTAGAGATGGCTCCCGATAATCTTGAGCCCGCAGATGTGATTCTGTTTACGGCGCAATTTGATGACCGTGGTGCTGCCGAACTGGTTGAAACCGGAGAAGATTGGGCGGGCCATGTTGGCTTTGATGTCGACAAAGAGACGTATGCAGAGGTTCGGGTTGGACTCGTCAATGAAGACAATGACGTGTTGGATGACGTATTCGCACGTCTATTAGTCAGCCGCGATCCAGAACATAAGTTTTGCCACATCCTGTGGAAGCGCGACTAACCCCCACTCTTGTATCGCCATGGCATAAAAACAAAAATCCCCGAGTCAAAGACTTGGGGATTTTTTATGGAATTCGGACTGCCATCATCGCACAGGGCGCTGTTTGTCAGATCAACCTTCTGTTTTCACGTTTTCAACTCGGGCTTTCAGTTTTTGCCCGGGACGGAAGGTGACTACACGGCGTGCACTGATAGGAATGTCTTCACCAGTTTTCGGGTTTCGACCTGGTCGTTCATTCTTATCACGAAGATCAAAATTTCCGAACCCTGACAGTTTTACCTGTTCGCCACTTTCTAGAGCTTTACGAATCTCTTCGAAAAACGCTTCAACCGTTTCCTTGGCATCCCGTTTACTGTATCCAAGCTTTTCAAACAGGTTTTCAGCCAAATCGGCTTTTGTGAGCGCCATAAAACTTTCCTCAAAGCTGTGTTAAACATAGTTGCGCCAAGGCAACACCCAGTACTTTCGGTAAGCCAATCAACAACATATCGGCGTTACTTTGAAAAGTGTATGCCAAGCTTCTGATTTTCGCCAACTTTTTTATCTATCTGCCTATCACTTGGCGAGAAAGCCAACGGTGACGAAACGCTAAACATCAGAATTATAAATAGATTTTAACGCAACTTAGCGATCAATCATGCCAAAATTCTGTGAAAAAATCGTCCAATTCTAGTGGATAATGTCATTTTGATAATCAAATCAACAACCCAACACTTAAGTTGCGTTAGATCACAAAACTAGCGCAATCCAGATTTTGTTGCATCGCACACCGAACCACGCTCATCATTTCTTGGGATTAAGATCCAACCAGAATATTAACCAAGTTGCATTTGCGTGAGTTATGTGAAACAACAAGAGTGTTCACATAGAAATAAACACGACAACGTCATGGCGACCAACCGCTCCCGAGCAAACAGCCCCCTATCGGAGAGACCAATTTCTGCGTCCGTCTCTAAAGAGGAAGCAAAACATGCTTGGTTTTATCAGGTAGAAGAAAACTATGCCGAAGAGGCGAATGTGTTTTTTAAAAAAGCACTGGATTGTCGTGTACGCGCTTTAAAACTCTGCCTTTCGTATGATGGTTCACCAACCCTAGAGCAACAACTCTTTTCCCGCGCTTACTTTGATTCACTCGCCCTCCCACAAGGTGAACTGAGGTACTATGATTACCAAAAGCTAAGCACTCCAGAGCTCTCCAGAACAGACGCGAATCATCACAATCAGAGAGGTCATCGATACTGCCAACCTAACGATAAAAACAACGCGCAATCACAACAACGTCAACCCATGGTGAAATCCAGAACTCATGCTTAATTTTGTCCTTCAAGAGCTTATGTACCCCAAGGCCATCGTGCTGTTTATGACAGCGATGTTGGTACTGACTTGGTCTAGTTACTTCTGTTACTCACTGTATAAAAAGCACGGTGCAAGCAGTCTTAACAGCTATCTTTACTATGTGACCTACACATTTGGCTTGTTTATTTGGATTCTTAGTAACTACTACTTTCATACCGGATTGCTGCCATTGCTCGGAGAGAAAACGGCGGTCTTGATGGCGATTGTCGCCAATAATTCTGCGCTAGTCGCCTTCGCTTCTGCGTATCATTTTACCGCTAAGCTGCGCACCTATTACGCAAGTAAACGCGTCCCCGTGTTCCAATCCATTGTGGCTTGGAGCGTATTTGCTTTTGGTTTGGCTTGTAACCTTTTACCGGATTTGACCGTACAAGGCGCCTCTATTTCAGGCCCCAGTCAGTTCGTATTAGAGTTTGGTCCGTATACTCAGCCCTTTTTCCTCGGTTTGGCCACCTTGGTGGTGCTGACGTTTATCAATCTGCTCTCTCTAACGGCAAGCGAAAACCGTATTCAACGGACTCGAATCAACTACATGATTCTTGGCATGGCCATTTTTATGTGCTCAACGGCGGTCATTCAGCTTGGCTTTACTTATTTCCTCAATGACTTCTCGTTGACTTGGCTACCACCTGCACTGTCTGTCAGCGAAATGCTCTTCATGGGCTACGCGCTGCTTACCTCTCGCTTTTATAGCTCGCGCTATATCCTGTATATCGGTTTGAGCTTCGCCGTGACACTGTTCGTCTATTTTTCTGCCATCACCTTACTGCCCATATTTGATGATTCACACGCGTTTGAGGTGGTCACCATAGTCGCGATTGTTGGCTTATCTTGGTCCAAACTTTACCGCAGCTTGCAACGTTCCATTAGCTATATTGTGTATGGCGATCCCGTGTCTCCGGTGGAAAAAATCATCAAGTTGGAGAACGAATTTCATCACTCACCAACGCAAGCGATGGACAAACTCGCTCGCTACCTCGATGTACCTGAAAATAAACTGCGCTTGTTGGATGACTTTCAAGGAGCAAGCTTTTACCGTGATTACTTTGAAACCCACACCGCACCACTTGTGCTCGATGAGGTGGAAGAAGCGATGGCGAAAAGTGGCAGTAGCAAACTGAGTCAAGTTCGCTCAGCGATGAAAAAGACACAATCCGCCCTAGTTCTGCCTATTTATGAAGGTCGAAATAAACTGTCGCATGTCTTGGTCTCAAGTGAGAAAGATGGCGGATTAAACTTCTCCTATGAGGAACTTGAAGCGCTGCAACGGGTGCTCTCCAAAGTTCAAGCGCACATCAACTACGAACGTAAGGTCAAACAGTCTCAGGCATTAGCCAATTCCATTGCACATGAAATGCGTAACCCACTCAGCCAAGTGCAGTATGAGTTTGAGCATCTCAACTTAAAAATTCGCCATTTGCCCGCCCATTTTGAATTGATGACACACGTCGACAACGGCAAGCAAGCCGTCCTGCGTGGCCGCCAGCTGATCGATATCATATTGCGAGAGGTGAACAGTGCCTCGCTGGATCAAGAGCCCGCGTTGGCGACATCGATCAGCGCCTGCGTGCGCAGCGCTGTCGAAAACTATGGCTTTGACGATGAACCCACTCGCCGCCGTGTCCACCTAAAACTGAATCAAGATTTTGTCGCTAAGGTAAACGAGACACTGTTTAATTTTGTTATTTTCAATCTCCTTCGCAACGCCATTTACTATTTTGACTCTTACCCAGATAGCCACATCACCATTGAAACCGTGCTTGGGGAGAACGACAACCGGCTCGTTGTCACTGATACTGGCCCAGGTATTCCAGCGGATCTTCTTGAGCGTATTTTTGATGATTTCTTCAGTCACCGTAAGAGTGGTGGTAGCGGGCTAGGTCTGGGCTATTGTCAACGCGTGATGAAAGCGTTTGGTGGGGCAATTCAGTGCCGCTCAGAACAAGGTAAATTTACGGAGTTCACGTTAAGCTTTCCCCCCACCACGCAAAAGCCCGTTATAACGCCGAATAAATCAACGCCCGCCGCTGAGCCTCCAAATAAAGTAAAACCGCGTGATCGCCAAGTGGTTTCGAGCCCTACCGCTCCGGGCGCGCCAGTGGTGTTGGTGGTGGATGATAAAGAAGTGCAACGCGCGTTAGTCAAACTGTACGTGGAACAACTGGGCTATCGAGTGATTATGGCAAATAACGGTCGAACCGCGCTCGACATCATTCACGATAATCCCGTTGAGTTGGTGTTTATGGATATCCAGATGCCGGTCATGGATGGCTTTGAAGCCTCGAGACGCATCAAGGAGTCTTACCCAAGCATTCCTATTATTGCGCTCAGCGGAGAGGCAGAGAGCGCCAGTGTCACGAAAATGGCCAAGCTGATGGATGGTCGCCTCACCAAGCCAGCAACCAAAGAGGCCTTGGCGAGTGTGCTCAACCGTTTCTTTTACAAAGAAGAAGTGTTGTAACGATACGCAGTGAGGCGTTCTCCCTCACTCACCTAGACGCTCAAGCACTTTTTCACATAGCTGCTTGAGCATCACCATCTCTTCCAGGGGTAAATTGATTTTACATGACAGCGCAGAGGGCACGGTAAGGGCTTGCTGCTTCAACGCTTTTCCGTGCGAGGTGAGATTGAGGACCCGCACGCGCTCATCATTCTCACTGCGCGCTCGTTCTACAAACCTTTTACTTTCCAAACGTTTTAACAGTGGCGTCAAGGTCCCTGAATCGAGGTATAACCGAGCACCCAGCTCTTTGACACTGACGCCATCTTGCTCCCACAGCACCATCATCACTAGGTATTGCGCGTAGGTGAGATCCAATGCATCCAGTAGCGGTCTGTATGCTCGGCCAACTGCGTTAGCCGCACTGTATAGTGGAAAACAGACTTGATTCTCGAGTTTTATTTTATCCTCATCACTCAAGGGGGGCGTCACATGACAAGTGTCCATAGCATTCACCTTAAAAATAAATTGCGCACAATATAGTTGCAAAACAACTTGGGTTCGATATATGATTGCAAACAATTAGATTGCACACAACTTAAATAACCAAGGAGATACCCATGAGCACACTCTACAAAACTCAAGCAACCGCATCTGCTGGCCGTAACGGTCAGGTTCAAACTGACGACGGTCTACTTTCGCTTAGCCTTGCTTATCCGAAAGAGATGGGCGGCACCGGTGCGGCGACTAACCCAGAGCAACTATTTGCCGCAGGTTATGCAGCCTGTTTTTCCAACGCTCTGCTCCACGTTGCGCGTGAAGGCAAGGTCACATTGAAAGAAGCGCCAGTGACCGCTGAAGTCGGTATCGGTCCAAATGAGCAAGGTGGCTTTGCACTCACCGTGAGCTTGAACGTCGCACTCGCTCTCGACGATGCGCAAGCACTAGAGCTGACGAAAATCGCTCACCAAGTGTGTCCATACTCCAACGCCGTTCGTGGCAACATTGACGTTAATGTCACGGTGAATGGTCAAGCACTGTAAACCAATCCCTATAACAACAACGCCGACCCATTGGGTCAGCGTTGTTGTTATAGAATGAATATCAAATCAACCTGGACGTCTAGATGTTTACACGCCCATAAAAAACGAGTAAGTTAGTTTTACTCATCTGAGACAGGGAAAGGTTGAAATAAATTAATGATTGAGCTTAAGCATCTGAAAACATTAGTATCACTGAGAGATACCGGATCACTCACCGCAACCGCAACGTCACTGCACTTGACCCAATCGGCCCTTTCTCATCAAATCAAAGATCTCGAGTCTCGCATAGGCAGTCCGCTCTTTTTGCGTAAAACTCGTCCGGTGAAATTCACTTCTGAAGGACAAATCTTACTTCGTGTCGCCGATGAGGTTCTGCCCAAGCTTGCGCGCGCAGAAAATGAGTTGGCAAGCCTCAAAGAAGACGTCAACGGACGCCTGCACATGGCGATAGACTGCCACTCCTGCTTTCAGTGGTTGATGCCTGCGCTGCGTGAGTATCAAATTGCATGGCCCAGTGTTACACTCGATTTTTCATCGGGTTTCT
>NZ_JCBDHJ010000014.1:0-30819 GCF_059834135.1 Vibrio sp. R10-SG-ISO4 | reverse complement strand
CAAGTGCGCTTGATTTTCGCGAGCGATCTCCGAGCGCTTATTGAGGTTTACGTAATAGTCGCCGCGACGGGTGAGCACGGCTTTCATACCAGGTACCGCGTTGATTTGCGCCGCTATTTTTTGCGAGATCGCTAACGTTGCGTGCTTTTCATATTTGCGCGTTGGCCCGATAGAGCCCGGGTCTTCACCACCATGGCCCGCGTCTATCGCCACGACGATATCGGCGTTGCCCAGTAATTGGGAGGCATCTCGACTTACTTTAGGCGCAGAGGTACTCGGCGCGGACGAGGTCGCTCGCTCAGCGTGAGGCAGATCAATCACCAAGCGGTGACCGTATTGTCCCCCAGGCGTTGGGGCCAGCTTGAACAGTTGTGGCGCCGACTTGCGCTTCAACTCAAACACCAAGCGATAGGTTGATTTTTCCGGCGGTGAACTGTTGCGGATTTTGCTTAGCACCCGGCTATCTGAAACGTTAATCGGCAGTTTCGTTTTCAGCGTTGTCTGCTTAAGGTCGACCACCAAACGTTCCGGCGTGGTCAAAGTGAAGTAGCTGTATTCCACCTCAGACTGAAGATCAATGACAACCCGAGTCTCATCCGGTGAAGGCCAAACACGTATGCCTTCCAATGCGTTCGCGAATGTGACGTTAGGGAGCAGCGCAAGAATAGAGAGAAAAGGGATCAATACCGCTTTGAAAAATCGACGCTTCAACATAACTCCAACTGTTCTAATAAATGACGTCCGTAATCACTGTTCGCACTGAGTGACGCAATGCGCTCTTCACCGTGATAGCTTAGTTCAATATCCAAATCCGCTTGAGGTAACAACCCTTCGCCTTTTTCCGGCCATTCCACCAAACAAATCGCATCAGGGGTGAAATAGTCACGAATTCCCATGAATTCTAGCTCTTCTGGATCAGCCAAGCGATAAAGATCAAAGTGATACACCTGCCACTCTTGTAATTGATAAGGCTCAACTAAGGTGTAAGTTGGGCTCTTCACATTCCCTTGATGACCAAGCGCACGAACAAACCCTCGGCTCAGCGTCGTTTTCCCTGCTCCCAGATCTCCGTGCAAATAAAGAGTGGTTTGCTGTGAGCAAAGCTGCGCTAATCGTGTCCCTAGTTGAATGGTGGCAGTTTCATCTTTTAGGGAAAATTGTTTGGTCATCATGGACAAAGGTCTCTAACTCGGGACTATATAAAAATCAAAAGAACAGGAATAGTAAACTGGGTTGGAATTGGGAGACAAGATCTGTTGTGTGAGTATTCGTCAAAAAAGCGCGAATTCTCGCGTTTGGCCGCCTGAAGGTTGCTAGATCCGATCGTTAAGATCCGTTAAGATCCCCGCCCCATTGAACCAAGAGATCCCAGCATGGACTACCAACAGCTCGCAGACAAGATCAAAGTTTGGGCTAAAGAGCTCGGATTTCAAAAAGTCGGTATCTGTGATGTCGATTTGACTCGCCATGAGAGCGCTCTGCAAGCCTGGCTGGATGCTGGCTATCATGGTGACATGGATTGGATGGCAAGACATGGCATGATGCGCGCGAGACCGGATGAGCTATTGCCAGGGACAGTAAGAGTGATCAGTGCGCGAATGGATTACTTACCCCCAGAAGCGGAATTTGCCTCTAACCTCGCCAATCCAGAGCACGCCTATGTCAGCCGCTATGCGCTAGGACGTGATTACCACAAATTGATGCGCAACCAGTTAAAAAAACTCGGTCAACGTATTGAGCAAGAGGTTGGCGCCTTCGGCTATCGACCTTTTGTCGATTCTGCGCCGATTTTAGAACGGCCTCTCGCTGAAAAAGCCGGACTTGGTTGGACGGGTAAACATTCGCTTATCATTGACGAGTCCTGCGGCTCTTGGTTTTTCTTAGGTGAGCTTCTCATTGACTTGCCGCTGCCTGTTGACGCGCCTCACCAAGGTGATTGCGGCAAGTGTACCGCTTGCATGACCTCTTGCCCAACGCAGGCGATCGTTGATGACGGTGTGGTCGACGCAAGACGTTGTATCTCCTACTTGACCATAGAGTTCGACGGTATCATACCGGAAGAGTTTCGCCGCCCGATGGGCAACCGAATATACGGCTGCGATGACTGCCAACTTGTATGCCCTTGGAGTCGCTACTCGCCACTCACCAAAGAGTCTGACTTCCATCGAAGAGCTGCACTGAAAGACCCAGAGTTGTTGTCGCTGTTTCTGTGGGACGAGGAGACTTTTCTCACCAATATGCAAGGCTCAGCCATTCGTCGCATTGGGCACAAGCAATGGCTCCGCAATATTGCCATCGCCTTAGGTAATGCCCCTTATCGCCAAGCGATTGTGGATGCACTCACACAACGCCTTGGGTTTTGCAGTACATTAGATGTGCACATTGAATGGGCGCTGGAACAGCAACGCTCACAAAGCCACTACATCTCCAACAAACAGCAAAGACTGATTCGAATAATAGAAAAAGGAATGCCTAGAGATGCATAATGCTTGCCGAATTCATCAACGCAGAGTTTGAGGTTGTTCTAAAAACGGCAATGTGGAAAAAAATGAGATGTGCGGCAAATTTACTGAAAGTTGAAAAAGTTAATCACACTGGCCACCAATGATTAAGATCAAAAAACAAGCACTTAATGATCAAAAAACCGGTTTACCCTGCCTATTGAAATTTACTTTAAATCAATATAAATCAACAACTTAACAAAAAACCAAACACCCATGACCTGATAAAACATCAAGAAAGATCCTCCTGCATAGCGCTTATACAAAGACTAAATTCAGGTTACCCACGAACTTATCCACAGAATGAAAAATGTGGATAACTCTGTTAGTTAGATCTGGGGCGTTGAGTTGAAAACACGCGCAAGGCCCATCGCCATTGCTGTGTAATCTTGGAGACAAACAAAAAAACGTCACAATTGACGCTTAGAGGTTCTAATTTGGGGGATGATGCTTCTCAGCATTAGAAAGAGCAGGTATAGCGAATCACAACACGCTTCATTGGGTTGCGGGGGCCAGATTTGAACCGATGACCTTCGCTGGGTTTTATGAATGGCTGAGCCCGACAAGCTAGCGAATCATAACGCCTTAAAATTGGTTGCGGGGGCCGGATTTGAACCGACGACCTTCGGGTTATGAGCCCGACGAGCTACCAAGCTGCTCCACCCCGCGTCCGTATTGTGTCACCGTTAAGCACGATGAAGGCTATTCTGTCCACATAAAAGAAAGTGGAGCGACACACGAGGTTCCCTATTCATAAACAGAAAGGCGTGACCTCAACCTTGGCAAGGTTGCGCTCTACCAACTGAGCTAGTGTCGCATATCAACAGCACTTGCTATTGATTGAATTTGGTTGCGGGGCCGGACTTGAACCGATGACCTTCGCTAGGTTTTATGAATAGCTGAGCCCGACGAGCTAGCGAATCACAACACCTTTAAAATTGGTTGCGGGGGCCGGATTTGAACCGACGACCTTCGGGTTATGAGCCCGACGAGCTACCAAGCTGCTCCACCCCGCGTCCGTATTGTGTCACCGTTAAGCACGATGAAGGCTATCAAAATGGAGCGACACACGAGGTTCGAACTCGTGACCTCAACCTTGGCAAGGTTGCGCTCTACCAACTGAGCTAGTGTCGCATTTTGTCACCGTTGAGCACGATGAAGGCTATCCTATCCACTTAAAAGAAAGTGGAGCGACACACGAGGTTCGAACTCGTGACCTCAACCTTGGCAAGGTTGCGCTCTACCAACTGAGCTAGTGTCGCATTTTGTCACCGTTGAGCACGATGAAGACTATCCTGTCCACTTAAAAGAAAGTGGAGCGACACACGAGGTTCGAACTCGTGACCTCAACCTTGGCAAGGTTGCGCTCTACCAACTGAGCTAGTGTCGCATATCAACAGCATTTGCTATTGATGAAATTTGGTTGCGGGGGCCGGATTTGAACCGACGACCTTCGGGTTATGAGCCCGACGAGCTACCAAGCTGCTCCACCCCGCGTCCGTATTGTATCACCGTTAAGCACGATGAAGGCTATCAAACTGGAGCGACACACGAGGTTCGAACTCGTGACCTCAACCTTGGCAAGGTTGCGCTCTACCAACTGAGCTAGTGTCGCATTTTGTCACCGTTAAGCACAATGAAAGCTATCAAACTGGAGCGACACACGAGGTTCGAACTCGTGACCTCAACCTTGGCAAGGTTGCGCTCTACCAACTGAGCTAGTGTCGCTTTTCAACAACGTTTACGCTGTTCAGGGCTGCGAATTATAAGAGCATTTTTTTGTGATGCAAGTCCTTGGAAGAAAAAATCTGATTTTTTTTTCTGTTTGGATAAAAACCACACATAAGCGCCAACTTTTGCTTGAAAAGCGCTCAAACCCTTTGGCGGTAAGGGCGGATAAATTAGAGCCAGCTACCAAACAAGTCATTCGTTTTACTGAATTAATTGCTGGAGAGTAAAGTGAACGATAGAGTGGATTGATGGATGATCTCGTATTGATGCCTCACTCACTGCGAGACGAAGAACCAAGGAATTCAGGATGACGTTTCCCACCTCTCAGCCATATCGATGGCTTGTTGGGCTTGTGCTGAGCACCCTGCTCTTATCTGGGTGTGGTGCACTGCCTAAGCCCGTGAGGAACCTTGGCAAAAGTGATGTCGATTTTGTCATGGACGTTCACGCTAGGGAACAAAAAGCGCTCTTAATAGAACTGACACGCAAGCTTTACGTAAGAAATCCTTGGCAACTCAAAAAAGCGCCCGACATGACGTTAGATCAGCGACTCACGCAAATCTTTGGCGACGAGGACACCATTGAACTCCCGAGCTTAGTGTTCGAGGAACTCGGCGGTCTAACCAGCATTGATGCGATACTGCTCAGTTTCAATGATGACTTCCAAGGAGATCGCGTGTTCGCGGCAATGGTCGGACTGACAGAGATGCTCAGGCGATCGTACAACCACCAGCAAGAGTTCTTCATCCTCGATTCTCTGGATGAGCAGGCACTCTATAACAGCGCACGCAATATAGAAGTGTTTGTCTGGCGCTTATATAAGCGCAGAGATGATACGGGCGAGTTGTTTCTCCTCTCAAACCAACTTGAGGGGGACGACTATGACATCAGCTTTGATCGGCTGTTCGCCAAGATGGTGATGATTCAAGATATGATGGCGCTCATCGTCGCAGACAAAACCAATCGCAGTATCACCAAGGTCGTCCAAGGTGTGGCGCAGTTTGTCTTCTTACCGATCCCTTAATACTCTTTGTTATATCAATACGGACCTAAAACAGACAACCCCGCAGTATGAGTGCGGGGTTGTTTGTTTTTCGCGAGATGGACTCATCGCCATCGAGACTATATGGTCATGATGGTTTCGCGATAGAACTTGAGCTCTGCGATCGACTCTTTGATGTCGTCCATCGCCAAATGGCTGCCCTTTTTCGAAAACTGCGTCAACACTTCCGGCTTCCAACGACGCGTCAACTCTTTCAGCGTGCTGACGTCGATGTACCGGTAATGGAAATAGGCTTCGAGCTCTGGCATATGTTGGTACAAGAATCGACGATCTTGACCAATACTATTGCCACAAATCGGTGATTGGCCTTTCGCTACCCATTGCTCTAAAAAGGCTAAGGTCTGCTCTACCGCTTGCTGCTCGCTCACTTGGCTCTGGCGAACTCTCTCCACCAAACCACTGGCGGTATGCGTGGTCGTGCACCACTCATCCATTTTTGCCAATTCAGATTCTGGTTGATGGATGGCAAGTACGGGCCCTTCAGCTAAAATGTTGAGCTGAGCATCGGTGACAATGGTCGCGATTTCGATGATTTTGTGAGTCTCCGGGTCAAGCCCCGTCATCTCAAGATCAATCCAAATTAAATTTTGATCGCTAAAGGACATAAAGTGTTGCCTATTGGTTTATCTCTAAAAAGGGTACTATACCCAAATTCTGATCCTCAAGATAGCAATCGAGCGGATCGACAATGCAGAGAAATGGTTAAGTAAACACTGTGGCAAAAAAGAAAAAGCTCACCAAAGGTCAAGTTAGGCGAGTACGCAGCAACCAAAAGCGTAAGCTAAAAAGTGAAGAGTCCGTGCAATGGGACGAAACCATGCTGGGTGCGACCAAGAAAGGCCTGGTCATTACACGCTTTGGTCAACATGCAGATATTGAAGATAGTGAAACACTAGAGGTGCACCGCTGCAACCTTCGTCGTGGTATCGAATCTCTTGTCTCTGGCGACAAGGTGATTTGGCGCGCTGGATTAGAATCGATGGACGGCATTTCCGGCGTAGTGGAAGCGGTGGAGCCACGGACTTCCGTCCTCACTCGACCTGACTATTACGACGGCCTTAAACCGGTTGCGGCGAATGTCGACCAAATGGTGATCGTCTCATCCGTTTTGCCTGAGTTATCTCTCAACATTATTGACCGCTACCTAGTGGCGGCTGAAACGTTGCAGATCGCCCCTCTGATTGTGCTCAACAAAATCGATCTTCTCGATGAGGCGCAACGTGAGACTTACCAATCTTGGCTCGAAGAGTACCAACGTATCGGCTACCCGGTATTGCTGGTCAGTAAACAGACCGGAGAAGGTATCGAGGCCCTCGAAGCGGAGCTGCAAGGGCGGATCAATATTTTTGTCGGTCAATCGGGTGTGGGTAAATCGAGCTTGGTTAATGCCTTGATGCCACAGTTTAATGTCGAGGAAGGGGAAATTTCTGAAAATTCCGGCCTAGGACAACACACCACGACCGCCTCTCGCCTCTATCACATCCCTTCCGGTGGTGACTTAATCGACTCACCTGGGGTGCGCGAATTTGGCCTTTGGCATCTCGAAGCAGAACAGGTAACCGAGGCGTTTGTCGAGTTCAAACCCTATCTAGGGGGCTGCAAGTTCAGGGACTGCAAGCACTTAGATGATCCAGGCTGTCTACTGGTTGAAGCCGTGGAGAAAGGCGACATCAGCGAAGTGCGTTTCGACAACTACCACCGCATCTTAGAGAGCATGGCAGAAAACAAAGCCAATCGTCAGTATTCACGTAACAAGAAAGCGGATCTTTAGCCCCTAGAGCACAGATTCCTTGCTCTGGGTCTTAAAGTGCCTAGCAAGCTTGGAAGTTGAATGAGAATGGCTGACTTTTAAAGCCAGATTGATTAGTATCTCGCGCCCGATTAAGCGCGTGCAATCGCAACCTGTTATTTCGATATTGGAATCAAACACCATGGATAAGATTAAAGTTGGGCTGCAATACTGGATCCCACAACACGGCCTCACTCGCCTTGTGGGCAAGCTAGCCTCTGCCAAAGCAGGCGGTCTAACCACAGCCATCATCAAATGGTTTATCAAACAGTACAACGTGAATATGGACGAAGCGAAGCATTCGGATCCTAAGCACTTTGCCACATTTAATGATTTCTTTGTCCGTGAACTCAAAGAAGGCGCTCGCCCAATCACGGAAGGTGAGTCAGTAATCACTCACCCTGCAGATGCCTGTGTGAGCCAATTTGGCCCAATTCAAGATGGCAAGCTAATCCAAGCCAAAGGGCACGATTATACCGCGCAAGAATTGCTTGGTGGTGACGCCGAGTTGGCCAAAGAGTTTGCTGAGGGTGACTTTGCAACCTTGTACCTTTCGCCTCGTGATTACCATCGCGTACACATGCCATGCGATGGCACGCTGCGCCAGATGATTTACGTACCGGGCGATTTGTTTTCGGTCAACCCACTGACCGCCGAAAATGTACCTAACCTCTTTGCCCGCAACGAACGCGTGGTGTCGATTTTTGATACTGAGTTCGGTCCGATGGCGCAAGTGCTGGTAGGGGCAACGATTGTTGGTAGCATTGAGCAAGTCTGGGCTGGCACCGTCACCCCTCCTCGTGGCAACACAGTGTACAAATGGGATTACCCAGCCACTGGTAACAAAGCCGTGATCTTGAAAAAAGGCCAGGAGATGGGGCGCTTTAAGCTCGGCTCCACCGTCATCAACCTTTTTGCAAAAGACGCGATCACCTTTGATGACGCAATGAGTACCGGTGCGACCACCGTTATGGGCACACCTTACGCACACCAACGCAACGCGCCCCAGAGTGAATCCACCTCTGAGTCTGAATAACAGAGCGTTCGATTCACACCATCTCTCCAAGCCCCACAAAGTTGGGGCTTTTTTGACCCAAGACAAAACCCAGTGAACATTTTCAACTGTTTGCTAAAAGTTCCAGCTACGTCCAAGACCTTAATTTGATTGTAAATTACTCTAGTGTTTCGTCGAAAAACCTTGAGGTTTACTGTCATGTTGAAACCCGGAATCCTTATCAAACTTCTGGTCAGTTTTGGGCTCCCTCTTGCTGTGCTTTTTATGCCCATCGATTGGATTCCCATTGACGACTTAACCCTGATCCAACATCGCCTACTGGCCATATTCTTGCTGGCGGCGTTACTGTGGGTGTTAGAGCCAGTGCCTGTTTTTGCTACTTCTATCCTGATTATCGCGCTTGAGTTGGTGATGATTTCCAATAAAGGATTGCACTGGTTTCGAACCCCGCCACCCCATCATGACCTAGGCGTATTGCTCGATTACACAGACATATTCAGCGCCTTTTCCTCGCCAATTATTATTCTCTTTATGGGCGGTTTTGCCCTTGCGATCGCAGCCTCAAAATATGAACTCGACAACAACCTAGCACGGGTGCTACTCAAACCCTTTGGCAAACAACCCAAGTTCATCATGTTGGGATTAATGCTGATCACCGCTGTGTTTTCGATGTTTATGTCGAACACCGCAACCACTGTCATGATGCTGGCCTTACTTGGCCCGATTGTCGCTTCTGCACCCAAAGGGGATTTGGGCATCAAAGCGTTAGTGTTATGTATCCCTATTGCCGCCAATACGGGTGGCATTGCCACACCGATTGGTACCCCTCCCAACGCCATCGCGCTGCAATACCTGACGGGTGACAACTCGATTACCTTCTTAAGCTGGATGATGATGGGTCTGCCCTTCGTGATTATTCAGCTCACCATTGCTTGGTTTTTGCTGCAAAAGCTCTTCCCCGCCACATCCAATGAGATGCAGCTCAAGCTCGATGGTCAGTTCCAACGCAACTGGCGGGCCATTACCGTCTATTGCACCTTCGCCATCACTATTTTGCTGTGGATGACCACTCAGTTGCACGGCATGAACACCTATGTGGTTTCGATCATTCCTCTCGCCGTCTTCACCTTGACTGGCATTATGGGCAAAGCAGAACTCAAACTGATCAACTGGGATGTGCTGTGGCTGGTTGCCGGTGGTATCGCCATTGGCATTGGTCTGGATAAAACTGGGCTCGCTGAAGCGCTGGCACATGCGATCGATTACGAGACCCTCTCGCCTGTCGCGGTGGTCATCACGTTGTCGATGGTGTGTTGGTTGATGGCCAACTTTATGTCCAACACCGCGACCGCCAACTTGTTGATGCCCATCGCAGCAGCCATCGGCGCTTCGATGGAGAGCTTGGCAGCCATTGGCGGGCTGCAAGCCTTGTTGGTTGTTGTGGCCTTCTCAGCCTCTCTCGGTATGATTTTGCCTGTCTCAACACCGCCGAACTCCCTGGCTTACTCAACAGGGCTAATTGAGAGTAAAGACATGGCCAAAACCGGCGTCATTATTGGCTTGATTGGTCTTGCGATTGTTTATGCAGCAACGCTCATTCTTACGTAACCGTTGCCCCCACAGATCATACTTAGCTCGGCGCCCAGGTTCTCTTACCTGGGCGCTTTGTTTCTAGCGCGTTTTCGTGCATATTGCTTACCTTAATGATTTGCTTTGGATTTCACGATTATGGGCTATGAATGGCTGGCATTGGCGGCCGCGCTTTTATGGGCGGTAGCGAGTATTTTGTCTGTCACACCTGCGCAGCACTTAGGGACCTTTGCCTACAGCCGCTGGCGAATGGGGTGTACGTCTGTCATTCTCGCCTCGATGGCTTGGTTAACGGGTGGCTGGGCAAGCGTTGAGCTCAGTGCGGTATCGGCCATGGCGCTATCGGGCTTAGTGGGTATCTTCATCGGTGATACCGCTCTGTTTGCCTGTCTCAATCGCATGGGACCACGACAAGCGGGTTTGCTTTTCTCATGCCATGCGGTGTTCTCTGCCGTACTCGGCTATTTCCTGTTTAGCGAAAGCATGACCTCGCTTGAGCTCATCGGTTCAGCGCTGGTCTTTTCTGGTGTCTTAACAGCGATATTTTTCGGGCGCAGAGGTCAAGCAGCGAATAGCTTGGAGTCCATTAAAGGCAACATTTGGGCGGGTATCGGACTTGGTCTCCTCGCTGCGCTGTGTCAGGCATTGGGCGGCATTATCGCCAAGCCGATCATGCAAACCGCGATCGATCCCATCGCCGCCTCCGCCATGCGTATGATGACCGCCTTTGTCGCGCACAGCGTCTTTTTTCTCTCCGGCGCACGGCTAGCGAGAGCGACGCAACCGATGAACACGCGCATTTTTGCGATTACCGCGATCAACGGTTTTCTCGCGATGGCAGTAGGGATGACACTGATCCTCTATGCGCTGCGTGAAGGGAACGTCGGTATGGTCGCGCTACTCTCTTCCACCACGCCCATCATGTTGTTGCCTATACTGTGGATCTACACCAAAAAGCGCCCCAACCGTTATGCGTGGATTGGCGCTTTGGTCGCGGTCGCCGGCACCAGTATCTTGGTGAGTTGAACCCAAGGCTCACACAGGTTAGTGTGAACAGCGGCCATCAATAGCACCTATTGAACTAATAGATAGATTCCGCTTTAAAAGGGATAAAATTAGGTCGAGACTGGCAAGTAAAGAGAGCCGGAGTAATTCCACACACTGGGCATGGTGAAAGATAACAACGGCATTTCGCCCAGTTTATTTGATCTTAACCTACAGTTTTGGTTAAAAAGTGTAGTAAAATTACGCTAATTTTGTTTCCAAAGTTACTTTGAAATTTTAACGAGGACATCACTATGTCAGCTAAGAAGCCATTGGCTCTAGTTATCCTTGACGGTTACGGTCACCGTGAGGACACAGCAAGCAACGCTATCGCAAACGCAAAAAAACCGGTTATGGATGCGCTACTTGCTAACCACCCACACACACTCATTTCTGCATCAGGTATGGACGTTGGTCTACCGGACGGTCAAATGGGTAACTCAGAAGTGGGTCACACAAACATTGGTGCTGGCCGTGTGGTTTACCAAGATCTGACGCGTATCACCAAATCCATCTCTGACGGCGAATTTGCCGAAACGCCAGCGCTAGTCGAAGCAGTAGACGCGGCGGTAAAAGCCGGGAAAGCGGTTCATATCATGGGTCTGATGTCACCAGGCGGTGTTCACTCTCACGAAGATCACATCTACGCAGCGGTAGAAATGGCTGCCGCTCGTGGCGCAGAAAAGATCTACCTACACTGCTTCCTAGACGGTCGTGACACACCACCACGCAGCGCAGAAAACTCACTCAAGCGCTTTGATGAACTGTTTGCGAAGCTGGGTAAAGGTCGCATTGCTTCTCTAGTGGGCCGTTACTACGCAATGGACCGTGACAACAACTGGGAACGTGTTCAAGTTGCTTACGACTTGCTAACGCAAGCTAAAGCGGACTTCACGTTTGATTCTGCGGTTGCGGGTCTTGAAGCGGCTTACGCTCGCGAAGAGAACGACGAATTTGTTAAAGCCACTGCGATTAAGACTGACGCACAAGAAGACGCCATCATGCAAGATGGCGATGCGCTGATCTTCATGAACTACCGTGCAGACCGCGCACGCCAAATTACGCGTGCTTTCGTTCCTGAGTTTGACGGTTTTGAGCGTGCGGTATTCCCAGCCCTTCATTTTGTGATGCTGACTCAGTACGCTGCCGATATCCCACTGGCGATTGCCTTCCCACCGGCGTCTCTTGAGAACACCTACGGTGAGTGGCTATCAAAGCAAGGTCAAACTCAGCTGCGTATTTCAGAGACAGAAAAATACGCACACGTGACCTTCTTCTTCAACGGTGGTGTTGAGCAAGAGTTTGACGGTGAAGAGCGTCAACTCGTGGCTTCTCCAAAAGTGGCGACGTACGACCTTCAACCAGAGATGAGCTCTGCTGAACTGACTGAAAAGATGGTCGCAGCGATCAAATCTGGCAAATACGACACCATCATCTGTAACTACCCGAACGCCGATATGGTCGGTCACACAGGTGTGTACGACGCAGCAGAAAAAGCGATTGAAGCGCTAGACGCCAGCGTTGGCCAAGTCGTTGAAGCGATCAAAGAAGTGGGCGGTCAACTGCTGATCACAGCAGACCACGGTAACGCGGAAATGATGGTCGACCCAGAAACAGGCGGCACACACACTGCGCACACCAACCTACCGGTGCCTCTGATTTACGTTGGTGACAAAGCGGTTGAGTTTAAAGAAGGCGGAAAACTGTCTGACCTAGCGCCAACCATGCTGTCTCTTGCAGGTCTAGAAATCCCAGCAGAAATGACCGGGGAAATTCTGGTTAAATAAGTTTGCTGCTGTGATAGAGAACCAAAGCCCGAGCCCATGCTCGGGCTTTTTGTGTATTCCAATTTCTGATTTGGGTATACTGACCCAATCTCAAACACTTAGGACAGACAGAGCCATGGTATTGGTTGGGCAAGGACAGCGCAGTTTGCTTTTGAAACCGATGACGGTTTGGATTCTCGCCGTACTCTGTTGGCTTCCTATGACCAGTTTTGCCTCGACCTCTGAGCTTAAAGGGGTCAGTAGCGAGATTTCCCGCCAAAAGCAAAATCTCTCCTCGCAACAAAAAAAGCTCGATGAGCTTCAGCAGTCTCTCAAACAGCAAGAACTGAGCATCACTCGACTCGAAAAAGAGATCACTGAGACCAAGGCGCAACAAAAGAAAACCCAAGAGAGCATTGCAGAGCTCCAACGCCAAATTGATCAGCTAGAAGCACAAAAAAAAGCCCAAAGCGACAAGCTTGCCGAGTTGATTCAGACCTATTACATGACAGAACGTGCGAAAGCGCCAGCCAATATGCTCAATCGTGGTGTGGAAGAAGATCGCATCAGCCAATACTTCCAACACCTAGCCAAACAGCGCGCTGACATCATCGATGAGTTGCAACTCACTACTGAAAAGCTAACGTCAAGTCAACGCCAACTCGAGTTAGAACAAGCGCAAATTGCTGCACTACTCAAGCAGCAAACTGAGCAGAAAAACGCGCTCACCAAAACGCAATCCAGTCGCCAAGGCACGGTCGCCAACATCAAAAAGAGCATTTCCAACGACCAAGTCTACCTTTCTGAATTGCAACGCAATGAGACGCGCTTAAAAGCGGAAATCGCCAAGGCCGCTAAACGCAATGCCGTGCCGATGGATGGTATTGCACGACAAAAAGGCAAACTGCCTTGGCCACTGAAAGGCCGTATCCTACATCGCTACGGCGCGCCACAAACTGGTCAATTAAGCTGGAAGGGATGGGTGATTGATGCCGATTACGGTCAATCGGTCAAAGCCGTCTATTCTGGCACCGTGGTCTTTGCGGAGTATTTACGAGGCTATGGCCTGGTTGTTCTGCTGGATCACGGCAAAGGCGATATGACCTTATACGGGTTTAACCAAAGTTTGATGAAAAAAGAAGGCGACAAAGTCACCGCCGGAGAGACCATTGCCCTAGCAGGTGATACTGGCGGTCAGCCACAGGCGTCCCTCTACTTTGAGATTCGCCGTAACAGCAAAACCCAAGACCCAAGTCAGTGGCTCACCCGTTAGCCTAGCGATTCTCAGCGCGGCTGATAGTACGCCTCAACCTGTTCAATAAACGTCGCTAATTGATTGGCGGGTAGCGCATTGATGCCAGCGGACCCCTCTCTTCCACCGCCCGTCGCAAACGCCGAACAAATCGCCCCTGCTCCCTGTTTATTGTTCAAAGGCGCACGCAGTGAAACCAAGAAACTCCCATCAGGATTTTGTGTCAGTACTGCGTGCGCAGAGTGAGGCGCCTGATTCGCTAACGCGTTGCCATACACGCCGCTGACGCGCCTTGCCGCGGGTTCATCAGGCAATTCAAAGACACTCAATGTTGGGCTACGGTAACTGGCTTCCACCGACAATGCCCTCTCCATGTCTGCTTGATAAGCGGCTTTTAATTGCCAATATGGGGAGTGCTTGTCAGCAATCACAGCAAAAGGATCATCATAAGCCAAAAGGGTGTTAAACAGTGCTGCCGGGTGGTAGTGCAAGTCCTCAATCTTGGCGCCATAACCGTTGTAATTGATCAGCGTCCCCAACTCTTGTAGCTGCGCGGCTTGTTTACCATCCAGCCCCGCTTGGATAGCTAGCTGCTGCGCTGTCGCAATAAGATTGTCGCCAAAGGCAGCGGTGATGGCCCAAAAGTGAAAACGCCCGTCGAGCCACTGATCGACAATGAGCGCGGTACACATGTTGGCATCGAGATTGATGTGAGCATCGAGCAGTGGGTGCTCGGGGATGTCGCCCGATCGGTGATGATCGGCATAGAAGACTGACACACCGCCATCCAGTAAGCTCTCCAACGCGACTCGATTTTTTTCCATCGAGATATCGAGCACTGTCACGCTATCGCCAGGCTGTGGCGATACCTTGTCTAGCAATTGGATGTCACGTTTGACGCCGGTGACCAGCGTTGTCTCTTTCGGCTGCGCTAAGCGCAGTTGCAGTAAGGCGATGATGCCATCGGCATCGCCATTAAACACATCGTAATGCATAAAAAACCCATTCACTTATCTTTCGATACTGTAATGGGTCTTAAAAAATCTAACAATTTTAATTCGTTATAACTAGGATCGAAAAAGCCAGTGCTGCGCGCCGTTAAGCATGCATGGCTTTGACCCCTTCCTCAAACAATTGTAACTGTTCAAGCCCCTGAGCCGTCGCTTTGGGCTTCACAATGGCGATCATTTGTAGCATTCCGCGATGAATGACTTGCTCGGTAATCTGTGTCCGTGGAGACATGGCAGATTGATACGCCAGCCAACTGGACGCAATCAAATGTAAGCTAGTGACCAGAGATTGCATTTCTTGCTCAGAGACATCCAATAAATCCAAAGCGACAAAGGCGTGCATGATCCCAATGAGATTGGTTTGCAGCTTCTCCTGCACTTGAATGTAGTCATCATGCAGCTGTTCATCTCGGCCCAAGATTTCTGGCAAGTTGGCATAGAAGAAACGGTATTTCCACATCAGGGTAAAAATAGAGTCGAGATAGTGCTTAAGTAACACCAAACTCTCCTGCTGACCTTGAATCGGCGTGAAACGTTCAAGCAGCTCGTTGGAGTAGAGCGTAAAAATCTCACGCACAATTTCTTGCTTATTGCGGAAGTGGTAATAGAGATTCCCGGGACTAATATCAATATGCGCGGCGATATGATTGGTGGTAATGGTGCGTTCACCATGCTCGTTAAACAGCTCCAAAGCCGCTAAGACAATTTTGTCGCGAGTCTTCATGAATAATCCGTATCCTTTCTTGTTATTTCAGCAGTATAGCGGCTAGTGTAACCGATAACAAAAAAGCGCCTGGTCATATCAGGCGCTTTGCAAAGATTACTCAATTATTTGTGGTATGGCTTGGATAACTCGTGGACCGCCTCAACAAACACGCCAGCATTTTCAGGTGGCACGTCCAAATGGATGCCGTGTCCGAGGTTAAATACGTGACCTGTGCCCGCATCACCAAAGCCCGCCAGAATGCTCGCTACCTCTTGTTGGATTCGCTCCGGTGAGGCATAGAGCATGGATGGGTCCATGTTGCCTTGCAGTGCCACTTTGTCACCGACTCGCGCTTTGGCGTCTTCGATGTTGATGGTCCAATCCAGTCCGACCGCATCACACCCTGTTGCGGCGATCTGCTCAAGCCACATTCCACCGTTTTTGGTAAACAGCGTGACAGGAACGCGGCGGCCTTCGTTTTCACGCACCAGTCCATCGACAATTTTGTGCATGTACTGCAATGAGAACAGCTGATAGTCACGTGGGGTCAATACACCGCCCCAAGTATCAAATACCATCACGGATTGTGCGCCCGCTTTGATTTGCGCGTTAAGGTACGCAATCACACTGTCCGCCAGTTTATCTAGCAACAGGTGCAAGGTTTGTGGCTCAGCGTACATCATCTTTTTGATTTTGGTGAAGGCTTTTGAGCTTCCGCCTTCTACCATGTAGGTAGCGAGCGTCCATGGGCTACCCGAGAAACCAATCAGCGGCACGTCACCATTGAGATCTTTACGAATTTGGCGCACAGCGTTCATGACGTACTGAAGTTCGCCTTCTGGATCTGGGATACCAATTTTATCGACGTCAGCTTTCGAGGCAATCGGGCGATCGAACACCGGGCCCTCACCCGCAGCAAAGCGGAGGCCTAATCCCATCGCATCTGGAATCGTCAAAATATCGGAGAACAAAATCGCGGCATCAAGTGGAAAGCGACGTAACGGTTGAAGTGTCACTTCTGAGGCCAGCTCTGCGTTTTTACACAGTGACATAAAATCACCCGCTTGCGCGCGCGTGGCTTTGTATTCTGGCAGGTAGCGACCCGCTTGGCGCATCATCCATACCGGGGTGTAATCAACAGGCTCTTTGAGCAGAGCACGAAGATAACGGTCGTTTTTGAGTTCTGTCATTCTGTTCTTCCAATCATTTAAGCTGACTTTTTATCGCTCGTATTCTAACACTGTTTAGCTCTCAAAAGCGGTGTGCTTTGCAACCCAGATCAAGTTATTTACTATTAAATCAGTGCTTAATTTGCGCTCAACGCATTGGAGTGTTAAATATTTGTTTGCTAGCGAAAACTACAATTATAAACTGAACATCTCCGTGTTCAGCATCTCATAACGACATCTTACTTACCCCCTCCCTCTCGGAGGGTTTTTTTTATCTCTGCAAGCGTATGCTCAATCAGTGCTCTCGCGATGGTTCCGACTGGCGCAACGGGCGGCATGGCGTCAACCGTAAACCACCGCGCATCACTGAGTTCACTGTAGTCGGGTTTCAATGTGCCACCGGCATAGTCGGCTAAAAAGCCCATCATCATGCTCGATGGAAAGGCCCAAGGCTGGCTACCAAAGTAACGCACGTTGGTGACGTCAATCCCGGTCTCCTCTTTGACTTCTCGCGCCACACATTGCTCAAGGGTCTCTCCGACTTCTACAAAGCCCGCTATAACGGTGTACATACCATTTCGATGTCTTGGGTGTTGAGCAAGTAAAATCGAGTCTTGGTGGCGTACAGCAACGATAATGCAGGGAAAAATACGCGGATAATGCAACGTTCGGCATTCACCACACTGCATCGCTAATTGATTGTGATTGAGATGGTTACGGCCACCGCACTGCGGGCAAAAACGCATCGTCTGACGCATGTGACCATATTGCACCGCTTTGCTGGCCAAGAGAAACAGTGCCTCAGGTAGCGTAAGCGCTTCTCGAAGCGAAGTAAGAGGTAATGATTGCTCCACCCACTCCTCACAAAGCCACATGACGGGAAGCCCTTCGTAGTGACCGATTTCTATCGCCTCATACGCAGGCAATTCGAGGGTTTCAGCGCAGCCTTTTGGCAACGCACCGCCGGGTAACCAAAGCTCACTTCCCGAGACCACACACCAGTAAGCATCACCCATACGGTTCGTGTCACTTTTCTTTAACATCAGCCACTCCCTTTACTTGCAGTTCGTCTATTTTACTGGCAATCTAAATTCATACCAGAGTTTGTAGTGGGAAAGATCTCCGGCTATAAATTTTAGTAAGGACAAGAGGTTAATTCTCTCAACCTGCTTTGATTTCAAAGCGTAACGATCATCCGGATGGTGATCCGACAAGAGGGCCTGGTCATGTTAAGAAAACTAAAAAGAACCCAAGAACAATGGGGCGGATCGAGTGATGTTATCGACCATTGGTTAGATAGCCGCCAACGTTTGATCGTTGAATTTTGTAAGCTTGCCGCCTTGCAACCGACCTCCTCGAAAACGGCTGTCGTCGAACTCCCTACCCCTGCTGAACTGCAACATTTTTGTGGCGAACTGGTCGACTATATTTCCGAAGGTCATTTTAAAATTTACGACATGGTCATGGATAAATGGCGCTCGACAGGCTTTGAAGCGACCGATGAGATAAACGATACCTACGGTAAAATTGTCCTGACCACTGAGCCTTTATTAAACTTTACCGATAAGTACGCAGCGGTGAGCGACGACGAGACGTTAGACGATTTTGATGCGGACATGTCTGAGATTGGCGAAGTAATCGAAGAGCGCTTCGAAGTCGAAGATCGCCTCATTCAGCTTATTGCGGACAGCTTAGCCATTCCACCCGGCGCTTAACTTATAACCAGCCCCCTCATTTACTTAAAGGTCGATTCACTTCGATAAGTCGACAAACATCGACCTCTAGGCACTAGGCACTAGGCACTAGGCACTAGGCACTAGGCACTAGGCACTAAATTCTATTCCAAAATACAAAAAAGGCACCCGAAGGTGCCTTTTTTCATGTCGCTGTATGATTACTCTTCAGAAGAGAAACCTGCGTTAAGCAATGCTGCAAGGTTGTCTGTTGCTTGTTCAGCAGATGGACCTTCTTGCTCTTGTGCACGCTTCGCTTGACGATCTTGGTGGTATGCGAAACCGGTACCTGCTGGAATCAGACGACCAACAATCACGTTTTCTTTCAGACCACGTAGCTCATCACGCTTACCAGAAACAGCCGCTTCTGTTAGTACGCGAGTTGTTTCCTGGAACGATGCCGCAGAGATGAACGACTCAGTCGCTAGCGACGCTTTCGTGATACCTAGTAGTTCACGTTCAAAGCGAGCTGGCTCTTTGCCTTCAGCTTCTAGCTGGCGGTTCGCAATCTTCACTTGTGAGTATTCTACCTGCTCACCCGCTAGGAACTCTGAGTCACCAGCGTGTGTGATAGTACACTTACGTAGCATCTGACGAACGATAGTCTCGATGTGCTTATCGTTAATCTTAACGCCTTGCAGACGGTATACTTCTTGAACTTCGTTCGCGATGTATTGCGTCACAGCGTGGATACCACGTAGACGAAGGATGTCATGCGGAGACTCTGGGCCGTCGGCGATCACATCACCACGTTCCACTTTCTCACCTTCGAACACGTTAAGCTGACGGTGCTTAGGAATCATCTCTTCGTAGGTGTCACCACCTTCACGAGTGATCACTAGACGACGCTTACCTTTGGTCTCTTTACCGAATGACACAGTACCTGTGTGCTCAGCAAGGATCGCAGGCTCTTTTGGCTTACGAGCTTCGAATAGGTCCGCAACGCGTGGAAGACCACCAGTGATATCTCGGTTACCACCTGACTTCTGAGGAATACGTGCAAGTGTATCACCCACACCCACTTCAGCGCCGTCTTCGATGTTCACAATCGCTTTACCAGGCAGGAAGTAATGCGCTGGCATTTCAGTACCAGGGATCAATACATCGTTGCCTTGCGCGTCAACAAGTTTGATAGCTGGACGCATATCTTTACCTGCTGCTGGGCGAGCGGCGGCTTCCGTCACTTCGCTTGAAGATAGACCAGTCAAATCGTCGGTTTGACGAGATACAGTTACGCCATCGATCATGTCAACGAACTGGATGCGACCTGCCACTTCAGTGATGATTGGCATGGTGTGCGCTTCCCAGTTTGCCACGGTCTCACCGGACTTCACTGCGTCGCCATCGCCTTTGCTCAATAGAGAGCCGTAAGGCAATTTGTGTTTCTCTTTAGTACGACCGAACTCGTCAATGATCATCATTTCAGAAGCACGAGAGGTGATCACCAGCTTGCCATCTTTGTTGATAACAAATTTCGCATTGCTGAGTTTCACAGAGCCGTCGTTCTTCGCTTGGATGCTGTTCTCAGCCGCAGCTGTCGATGCCGCACCACCGATGTGGAACGTACGCATCGTTAGCTGTGTACCTGGTTCACCGATAGACTGAGCAGCGATAACACCGACTGCTTCACCTTGGTTCACTAGGTGACCACGTGCTAGGTCACGACCGTAACATTGTGCACAACAACCGAAGTCAGCATCACAGGTTACAACAGAGCGTACGCGCATGCTGTCTACTGAGTTCTCTTCCATGATTTGACACCACTTCTCATCGATCAGCGTGTTACGTGGAATAAGAACTTCTTCAGTACCTGGCTTCATCACGTCTTCAGCAACAACACGACCTAGCGCTAGCTCAGTCAGTGCCACTTTAACGTCACCACCTTCGATGTGAGGCATCATGTCGACGCCTTCGTGCGTACCACAGTCATGCTCGGTCACGACAACGTCTTGAGCAACGTCTACGAGACGACGAGTTAGGTAACCCGAGTTCGCTGTTTTCAGTGCCGTATCCGCAAGACCCTTACGAGCACCGTGCGTTGAGATAAAGTACTGAAGTACGTTTAGACCTTCTTTAAAGTTTGCAGTGATCGGCGTTTCGATGATTGAACCATCTGGACGCGCCATCAGACCACGCATACCGGCAAGCTGACGAATCTGTGCGGCAGAACCACGAGCGCCCGAGTCAGCCATCATGTAGATGCTGTTGAACGACTCTTGTTGCTCTTCTTCACCATCGCGGTTAACCACAGTTTCAGAAGAGAGGTTCTCCATCATCGCTTTCGCAACACGATCGTTGGTTGATGCCCAAATATCGATCACTTTGTTGTAGCGCTCACCCGCAGTAACAAGACCTGACTGGTACTGTTCTTGGATTTCGCGTACTTCTTCCTCTGCTTCTGCGATTTCAGTGTACTTCGCCTCTGGTACTACCATGTCGTCGATACCGACAGACACACCAGATAGTGCTGCGTAAGCAAAACCTGCGTACATGATTTGGTCAGCGAAGATAACCGTATCTTTCAGGCCCAGTTTACGGTAAGCCTCGTTCAACAGGTTCGAAATCTGTTTCTTACCAAGCTTTTGGTTCACTAGGCTGTATGGAAGACCTGATGGCACGATTTGCCATAGCATTGCACGACCAATCGTGGTGTCCACGAGTTTGGTTTCAGTGGTGCTGTTGCCGTCTTCATCAACAACGGTTTCAGTAATACGTACTTTTACGCGTGCATGTAGCTCTGCGCTCTTAGTGCGGTATGCCTTTTCAGCCTCTTCTGGGCCAGCAAGGTACATGCCTTCACCTTTCACGTTGATCTTGTCACGAGTCATGTAGTACAGACCCAATACCACGTCCTGAGAAGGTACGATGATCGGATCACCTGACGCTGGCGACAGAATGTTGTTTGTCGACATCATCAGAGTACGAGCTTCAAGCTGTGCCTCTAGAGTTAGAGGTACGTGAACCGCCATTTGGTCACCATCGAAGTCCGCGTTGTACGCCGCACACACAAGTGGGTGTAGCTGAATCGCTTTACCTTCGATCAGTACAGGTTCGAACGCCTGGATACCTAGACGGTGAAGTGTAGGTGCACGGTTCAATAGTACTGGGTGCTCACGGATCACTTCGTCTAGGATATCCCAAACTACCGCTTCTTCACGCTCTACCATTTTCTTAGCAGCTTTGATTGTCGTCGCAAGACCACGAGTCTCTAGCTTGCTGTAGATGAATGGTTTGAATAGCTCAAGTGCCATCTTCTTAGGAAGACCACACTGGTGCAGACGAAGGTATGGACCTACTGTGATTACAGAACGGCCAGAGTAGTCTACACGTTTACCTAGAAGGTTCTGACGGAAACGACCTTGTTTACCCTTGATCATATCAGCAAGAGATTTCAGAGGGCGCTTATTCGAACCTGTGATCGCACGACCGCGACGACCGTTATCTAGAAGGGCATCAACAGACTCTTGCAACATACGCTTTTCGTTACGTACGATGATGTCCGGAGCCGCTAGCTCTAGTAGACGCTTCAAACGGTTGTTACGGTTGATCACGCGACGGTATAGGTCGTTCAGATCAGATGTCGCGAAACGACCGCCGTCTAGTGGTACTAGAGGACGTAGATCTGGCGGAAGAACCGGAAGCACAGTTAGGATCATCCACTCTGGGTTGTTACCCGATTGAACGAACGCTTCAACTAACTTCAGACGCTTAGTGATCTTCTTACGCTTAGTCTCTGAGTTAGTAGACTGAAGCTCTTCACGCATCTCTTCGATTTCAGCAGGTAGATCCATAGACGCTAGTAGGTCTTTGATCGCTTCTGCACCCATCTTAGCCGTGAATTCATCACCCCACTCTTCTAGACGATCCAGATACTCTTCTTCAGTAAGCATCTGACCTTTTTCTAGATCCGTCATACCCGGCTCTGTTACCACGTACATTTCGAAGTAAAGAACACGTTCGATATCACGTAGAGGGATATCCATCAGTAGACCGATACGAGACGGCAGTGATTTTAGGAACCAGATGTGAGCCACTGGTGAAGCAAGCTCGATGTGGCCCATGCGGTCACGACGAACTTTAGTTTGTGTAACTTCAACGCCACACTTCTCACAGATAACACCACGGTGTTTCAGACGCTTGTATTTGCCACAAAGACATTCGTAGTCTTTTACTGGGCCAAAAATACGCGCACAGAACAGACCATCGCGCTCAGGTTTGAACGTACGATAGTTGATCGTTTCAGGTTTTTTCACTTCACCGAAAGACCATGAACGGATCATGTCTGGTGAAGATAGACCGATTTTGATTGCATCAAACTCTTCGGTCTTATGCTGTGCTTTTAGAAAGTTTAATAAGTCTTTCACAATCAGCTCCTGTAAGGAGTTAAAAGATGCCCGCCAAGACAGGCACCTTCTACCAAATAACCCAATTTATCTCTGTCTCAGAGATGGTGGATTACTCTTCGTCTTCTAGCTCGATGTTGATACCTAGCGAGCGAATCTCTTTCAACAATACGTTGAACGATTCTGGCATACCAGGTTCCATGCTGTGGTTACCGTCGACGATGTTTTTGTACATCTTCGTACGGCCGTTCACGTCATCCGACTTAACGGTTAGCATTTCTTGTAGCGTGTAAGCAGCACCGTATGCTTCAAGTGCCCATACTTCCATCTCACCGAAACGCTGACCACCGAACTGAGCTTTACCACCAAGTGGCTGCTGAGTAACTAGGCTGTATGAGCCGGTTGAACGAGCATGCATCTTGTCATCAACAAGGTGGTTCAGTTTGAGCATGTACATGTAACCTACGGTTACCGGACGCTCAAACGCATCACCAGTGCGACCATCAAACAGTGTTAGCTGACCAGATTCTGGTAGATCACCCAGTTTCAGTAGCTCTTTAATTGATGTTTCGTTCGCACCGTCAAAGACTGGTGTCGCGATTGGTAGACCACCACGAAGGTTGCCGATCAGCGTGCGTACTTCGTCATCTGATAGTGAAGCAATGTCCACTTGCTGACGCGTTTCGCCAAGGTCGTAGACTTTCTGTAGGAAGTCACGGAACTTAGCCAGCTCTTGCTGCTCTTTCACCATCTGGTTGATCTTGTCACCGATGCCTTTCGCCGCCAGACCTAAGTGAACTTCTAGGATCTGACCGATGTTCATACGCGAAGGTACACCCAGTGGGTTAAGAACGATGTCGACCGGTTGGCCTTTCTCATCGTATGGCATGTCTTCAACAGGGTTGATCTTAGAGATTACACCCTTGTTACCGTGACGACCCGCCATCTTATCACCAGGCTGAATGCGACGTTTCACCGCGAGGTAAACTTTCACAATCTTCAGTACGCCAGGAGCAAGATCATCACCCTGTGTGATCTTACGACGCTTAGTTTCAAACTTCTTATCGAAGTCCGCTTTTAGCTCGTCCCACTGCTCAGCCAATTGCTCTAGCTGAGTTTGTAGTGCGTCGTCTTCTAGCGTGAACTCAAGCCACTTCTTACGATCCGTTGCGTCAAGTTTCGCTTCCGCGTAGCCACCGTCAATCAAGACAGCTCTCACACGGTTAAGAAGGCCACCCTCAAGAATCTGGAATTCTTCAGTTAGGTCTTTCTTCGCTTCTTTCAGCTGCATCTGCTCAATTTCAAGCGCACGCTTGTCTTTCTCTACGCCATCACGAGTAAAGACTTGAACATCGATGATGGTACCTGAAACAGAGTTTGGTACACGCAGTGACGTATCTTTCACGTCTGATGCTTTTTCACCGAAGATAGCACGCAATAGCTTCTCTTCAGGCGTCAGCTGAGTTTCACCTTTCGGCGTCACTTTACCAACTAGGATGTCGCCACCCTTCACTTCAGCACCGATGTATACGATACCTGACTCGTCAAGTTTAGACAGAGCAGACTCACCTACGTTTGGAATGTCAGCTGTGATCTCTTCTGCGCCAAGCTTAGTATCACGCGCCACACAAGATAGCTCTTGGATGTGGATCGTTGTGAAACGGTCTTCTTGAACGACGCGCTCAGACACTAAGATCGAGTCTTCGAAGTTGTAACCGTTCCAAGGCATGAACGCGATACGCATGTTCTGACCAAGCGCTAGCTCACCAAGGTCTGTTGAAGGACCATCAGCTAGAACGTCGCCACGTAGTACAGACTCACCTGGCATCACACATGGACGCTGGTTGATACACGTGTTTTGGTTTGAACGTGTGTACTTCGTTAGGTTGTAGATATCGATACCCGCTTCGCCAGGAATCAACTCTTCTTCGTTAACCTTAACGACGATGCGCGATGCGTCCACTGACTGGATAACACCACCACGTTTCGCTACCGCTGTCACACCAGAGTCAACCGCGATGTTACGCTCGATACCCGTACCAACGAGAGGCTTGTCAGCCTTCAGTGTTGGAACAGCCTGACGTTGCATGTTCGCACCCATCAATGCACGGTTCGCATCATCGTGTTCTAGGAACGGGATAAGCGATGCAGCGATAGATACAACCTGGTTGGTTGCAACGTCCATGTAATCAACATGTTCGCGTGGGTGTAGACCAGATTCACCTTTCTGACGAGCCGTGATCAGCTCTTCAGCAAATGTGCCTTCTTCAGTCAGAACCGTGTTCGCCTGAGCGATAACGTACTGACCTTCTTGAATAGCAGATAGGTAATCCACTTCGTCTGTTACTACGCCATCAACAACGCGACGGTATGGAGTTTCTAGGAAACCGTACTCGTTACAACGCGCAAACGCAGACAGAGAGTTGATCAGACCGATGTTTGGACCTTCAGGCGTTTCGATAGGACATAGACGACCGTAGTGCGTTACGTGTACGTCACGTACTTCGAAGCCAGCACGCTCACGAGTTAGACCGCCAGGACCCAATGCAGAAATACGACGCTTGTGCGTTACTTCTGATAGTGGGTTGTTTTGGTCCATAAACTGAGACAGTTGTGAAGAGCCAAAGAATTCTTTTACTGCCGCTGAGATAGGCTTAGCGTTGATCAGGTCTTGAGGCATGATAGCATCAAGATCGCCAAGGCTTAGACGCTCTTTAACCGCACGTTCGACACGAACAAGACCAACACGGAATTGGTTTTCAGCCATTTCGCCAACGCTACGGATACGACGGTTACCTAGGTGGTCGATATCGTCCACTTCGCCGATGCCGTTACGGATAGCGATAAGCTTCTTTATCACTTCGATGATATCAGTCTCATCAAGAGTACCTTGCTCACCAGCATCTTCACGTTCGATAGAGCTGTTGAACTTCATACGACCAACAGTCGATAGATCGTAACGCTCTTCAGAGAAGAATAGGCTTTCGAACAGAGCTTCTGCCGCTTCTTTCGTTGGTGGCTCGCCAGGGCGCATCATGCGGTAGATTTCAACTAGCGCAGAGATGCGATCAACGGTGCTGTCGATACGCAAGGTATCAGACATGAATGGACCGTGATCAAGATCGTTAGTAAAGAGCACTTCAAGCGCTTTGTGACCTGCTTGAGACAGGTTCGCGAGTGCTTCTAGGCTAATCTCTTGGTTAGCTGCAACAATGATCTCGCCAGTGGCTTCATTGATGTAATCTTTTGATGCCACTTTGCCTACGATGTACTCAACCGGTACTTCAATATGGTCCACACCATCTTTTTCAAGCTGGCGAATGTGGCGAGCCGTCACGCGACGACCTTGTTCAACATACACCGTACCGTTGGCTTCGATATTGAATGTCGCTGTTTCGCCACGTAGGCGATCAGGGACCAACTCCATCAATAGAGTTTGGTCTTTCACTTCGAAGTTCACCTTCTCAAAGAAGATGTCTAGGATCTCTTCTGTCGTCTTACCTAGTGCGCGCAGAATGATCGAAGCGGGTAGCTTACGACGGCGGTCGATACGTACGTATAGGTTATCCTTAGGATCGAACTCAAAATCAAGCCATGAACCACGGTAAGGGATAACACGTGCGTTATAAAGAACTTTACCCGATGAGTGGGTCTTACCCTTATCGCTGTCGAAGAATACGCCTGGGCTTCTGTGCAGCTGGGATACGATAACCCTCTCGGTACCATTGATTACGAAGGTACCATTGTCTGTCATAAGCGGAATCTCGCCCATGTAGACTTCTTGTTCTTTAATGTCTTTGACAGTACCTGCTGGCGCGTCTTTATCAAAAATAACTAGGCGAAGTTTTACGCGTAGTGGTTTTGAATAAGTAACGCCGCGGATTTGACATTCTTTCACGTCAAATACTGGCTCACCAAGACGGTAGCTAACGTATTGCAGCTCGGAATTGCCGTTGTAGCTCTGGATTGGGAATACAGAACGGAAAGCAGCCTCAAGACCGTATTGCCCCTCAGGATCCTGTTCGATGAATTTTTCGAACGAATCGAGCTGGATCGATAGCAGGTATGGAATGTCCAAAACTTGTGGACGAGTACCAAAGTCCTTACGGATGCGCTTTTTCTCGGTATAAGAGTAAACCATGGGGTTCCTCAGCTCGCTGATAAGTGACCCAAACTGTCTCAAATCATTAGGAGACAGTGACTGAACAACTGTTTAACAGTAGTGACATTTCATAAAGCAACAATGAAATGTTTTTTTGCTTAAGCTTAGGTGACTAAACAGCGGAAAATTCACCTATGCCCTACAGCGCAAAAAGGCCGGTGGTTAGAAAACCACCAGCCATTAGCCGTTAGGCTAAGAAACTATGCAGTAATTACTTAACAGTAACACTTGCACCTGCTTCTTCTAGCTGAGCTTTAAGAGCTTCAGCTTCAGCTTTCTCAACGCCTTCTTTTAGAGGTGCTGGAGCGCCGTCTACTAGAGCTTTAGCTTCTTTAAGGCCTAGACCAGTTGCGCCACGTACTGCTTTGATTACAGCAACTTTGTTACCGCCAGCAGATTCTAGGATTACGTCGAATTCAGTTTGCTCAGCAGCAGCTTCGCCTGCAGCAGCACCGCCAGCTACAACAGCAGCAGCAGCAGATACGCCGAACTTCTCTTCCATCGCTTCGATTAGTTCAACAACTTGCATCACAGACATTTCTGCGATTGCGTCTAGGATTTGCTCGTTAGTAATAGACATAACAATTCTCTTTTAAAATCAACAATAAGTTTAATTAGCAACCAGTAAAAAGCAAGGCTTACGCCGCTGCTTCTTCTTTTTGATCGCGGATAGCAGCGATAGTACGTGCCAACTTGCCAGCAGAAGCTTCTTTCATGCACATCATTAGGCGTGCAATCGCTTCGTCGTAAGTTGGTAGTGTCGCTAGTACTTCAGCGTCAGTTAGCGCGCCTTCAAATGCAGCAGCTTTGATCTCGAAGTCTTTGTTCTCTTTAGCGAAGTCTTTGAAAAGACGCGCTGCAGCACCTGGGTGCTCGTTAGAGAACGCGATGAGAGTAGGACCAGTGAAAGTGTCTGTTAGACACTCGTAGTCTGTACCTTCAACCGCACGACGCATTAGAGTGTTACGAACAACTCGTACGTAAACGCCAGCTTCACGAGCTTGCTTACGTAGTGAAGTCATTGCGCTTACTTCAACGCCACGAGAATCAGCTACAACTGCAGAAAGTGCACCACTGGCAGCTTCGTTGACTTCAGCAACAATTGCTTTTTTGTCTTGAAGGTTTAAAGCCATCTTGGATTTACTCCTGGTTGTTGTTACACCACTCACTATTATCACAACAGTGAGAGCTATTGAGGTGCTTCCCAGAAGAAAGGTAACTATTTACATAGAGCTTTCTGTCAGTTCGGGCACCATCTACGTAGGAGAATTAAGCCTGAAGTTGTAAAACAAATTCAGACACCTACGGTCTTGGACGGAGACTGGGTCATAATTCACAGCCAATTCTTAACGAATTGAATGAACCAAAGTTCAGCCCCAACCACAAATATTAGGCGCAAAATTATACATTAATTTTGCGCCTAAGCAAATATATTATGCTTGAGTGTTCAGGCTAGCCTGATCAACAGCAACACCAGCACCCATTGTTGTAGAGATGCTGACTTTCTTCAGGAAAACACCTTTCGCTGAAGATGGCTTAGCTTTCTTCAGAGCCACTAGAAGTGCTTCTAGGTTCTCTTTGATCTGCTCTGCAGAGAAGTTTGCTTTACCGATAGTCGTGTGGATGATGCCGTTTTTGTCGTTACGGTAACGAACCTGACCCGCTTTAGCGTTCTTAACCGCTTCAGCAACGTTAGGAGTTACAGTACCAACTTTAGGGTTTGGCATTAGACCGCGAGGACCTAGGATAGTACCTAGTTGACCTACAACGCGCATTGCATCTGGAGAAGCAACAACAACGTCAAAGTTCATTTCGCCTTTCTTCACTTGCTCAGCAAGATCTTCCATACCCACTAGATCTGCGCCAGCTTCTTTAGCTGCTTCAGCGTTTGCACCTTGAGTGAACACTGCAACGCGGATATCGCGGCCAGTACCGTGAGGTAGTACAGTTGCACCACGTACGTTCTGGTCAGATTTACGAGCATCGATGCCAAGGTTAACAGCAACGTCTACAGACTCAACGAATTTCGCTGTTGCTAGCTCTTGAAGAAGTGCTACAGCTTCGTTGATTTCGTATTCTTTAGTTACGTCAACTTTTTCGCGGATTACGCGCATGCGCTTAGTTAGTTTAGCCATCTTATTAACCCTCTACCACTAGGCCCATTGAACGAGCAGTACCTGCGATAGAACGCTTCATCGCTTCGATGTCAGCACCAGTCATATCAGCAGCTTTAGTTTCTGCGATTTCTTGGATTTGAGCATCAGTAACAGTACCCACTTTTTCAGTGTTTGGACGACCTGAACCAGACTTAACGCCAGCCGCTTTCTTAAGAAGAACTGCAGCAGGTGGAGTCTTAGTGATGAACGTGAAAGAACGGTCACTGTACACAGTGATAACAACTGGAGTTGGTAGACCTTTCTCTAGAGATTCTGTTTTCGCGTTGAACGCTTTACAGAATTCCATGATGTTCACACCGTGTTGACCTAGTGCAGGACCAACTGGTGGACTTGGGTTTGCCATACCAGCAGCAACTTGCAGCTTGATATAAGCTTCAACTTTCTTAGCCATGATAATTCCTAAATTTTGGGTACAGACGCTATTCGACTGAACAGCTCCCCGTTGATGTCAATACTTGCTACTTTGATTGAAGCTGGGCTTCAGCCAAAATAATAAGGCGCGAAATTATAGTCATAATCCGCGCCCTACACAACCCTAAAAGGTCATTAATTAATCATGTTTTTCAACTTGACCAAATTCAAGCTCAACTGGTGTTGCACGACCAAAAATCGATACAGACACTTTCAGGCGGCTCTTCTCGTAATCCACTTCTTCAACCGTACCGTTGAAGTCAGCAAATGGACCGTCGGTCACGCGAACCACTTCACCCGCTTCGTACATAGTACGTGGACGAGGTGCTTCACTCGCTTTCTCAAGACGATTCAAGATAGCGTCAGCTTCCTTATCAGAGATAGGAGCTGGACGATCTGAGGTACCACCAATGAAGCCCATGACACGCGGCACACTACGTACTAAGTGCCATGATTCATCGTTCATGATCATCTGGACTAGAACATAGCCCGGGAAGAACTTACGCTCAGATTTACGACGTTGACCTGCGCGCATTTCCACAACTTCTTCTGTTGGGACTAGCACTTCACCAAACAGCTCTTCCATGCCATGCATTTTGATATGCTCACGAAGAGACTGAGCTACGCGGCCTTCAAATCCAGAGAAGGCTTGAACCACATACCAGCGTTTTTTAGGAGCTTCACTCATGAATTAAAACCTCTATACCCCAGTCACAAAGGCAACAAGACGAACCATAATGCCGTCAATGCCCCAAAGTGCTAGAGCCATTACAATACTTACAGCTAAAACGATCAAAGTTGTTTGCATAGTTTCTTGGCGAGTAGGCCAAACCACTTTACGAACTTCCATGCGAGATTCTTTAGCAAAATCAATCGCAGCTTTACCTTTCGTTGTTGTAGCAGCCACACCCAATGCCGCAGCGATTAGCACAACAACACCTGCAGCGCGAATCACTACAGAGAGTTCACCGTACAGGTAATTACCCACAACAGCGGCAGCTAGCAGAACAAAAGTGACAATCCACTTAAAGATATCTGCGCTATTTGAGCTTTCAGGAGTTTCAGCATTATTAGCTTTCATAAAACCAGCCTGTCATTAGTCTTAATATAGACGACAACAACCCCGCTGTTGCAGGGCAAATCCATACACGCCAATCATTACTGGTCGACGTACTCTTTATTGATCAAAACGCCCAGTTTTTAATCAAAATTTCTCTGCGTAATGCTTGCATGAACAACAAATCAGCAAACATTATCTTCAGTGCAGAAAAAGGGCATCAAATGATGCCCTCTTTGCTACTGGTTCGTCAAATCTTATTCCAAGATTTTCCGAAGACTTCAGCTAATTTGTCTAAAT